>JBCCIR010000036.1:0-39185 GCA_039028175.1 Verrucomicrobiota bacterium | reverse complement strand
AATACGCGGTCGTATTCGAAGTCCGCACAAAAAACACGGGAACCGCCGGCCGTAGCCCCGTACCCCCCGCATGCCCCGCGCCCGCCAACAACGGCCCCCGCGCTCGGGGCGGCCCCGGCCGCGGATTACCCTTCACACGAATCACTTCCAACACCTCTTTAGGAAACTCCATACTCCGATTGCCCATCGGCCTCCCATCTTCACGAAATAAATAAAAGTTTACCCCATACGCCTTCTTATACTGCTCCAAGACTTCGCCTACTCCCAGCTGCCCCGCTTCCCGCAAATCATACCCAACCAAATCCCCCACCGCCACCAACCGCTCCCCCACCCGTCCCGACAACAGGGTGTCCGGACCCATCCGCCATTGTACCGCCAGAAATACCCCGAATGCCACCGCCAGAACCACCAGGTTCAAAAAGAACCACAGCAGTATCTTCACATACAATGGCATCGTGACCTTCATGACTTCGAAATGCCATCCAACATCATATACCCCGCCGCCCGCACGGTCTTGATATACCGCGGGGTCCGCGCATCGTCCCCCAGCTTCTTCCGCAATGAAGACACATGCACATCAATCGAACGATCAAGCCCGTCATAGTCGCGATCAGCCACGTCCGCAATTAATTGCTCCCGCGACTTCACCCGCCCCTTCGCCCTAACCAAAGCCTCCAACAAATCATACTCCACCGGCGTCAATACCAGCACCTCCCCGTCTAACATTGCCTCACGCGATCCCGTGAGCACCGATAACTCCCCCACCACCAACTCCACCGGCGCCTCGTCGTCCGAATTCGAAACCGCCCGCCGCGACGCACGCCGCGTCACCGCCCGCAACCGCGCTAATAACTCCCGCGTCGAAAAGGTCTTCGGCAAATAATCATCCGCGCCAATCTCCAATCCCACAATCCGATCCGCCTCGTCCCCGCGCGCCGTCAACATCAACACCGGCACTTCCGAATGATGCCGAATCCCCTTCAATACTTCGAACCCGTCCATCCCCGGCAACATCACATCCAGAATCACCGCATCAAACTCGCCCGCCACCACCGCATCCACCCCCTCCGGCCCCGTGTGCACAAACGTCACGTCATACCCTAACGGCTCAAGATAATCGCCCAACAATCGACACAACTTCCGATCATCGTCAATCACCAGCAAACGCACTGTCTCTTCGCCCTTCATCAATTCACCTATCAGCTTACCCGGCTTTCCCCGTTTTTCCCCTCTCCAAGTGAATTTTCAACGCCTTTTTACACTCCCTTAACAATTTTCCCCAGCCCCGTTAACGATCCCTTAACAGAGTAATGCTTTAATGCAATGGGGGTGATTTCCCCCAAGTGAAAACCCTGGCCAATTCCGCATACGCCCACCCGTCCCCATGAAACCCCACCTATCACCCCTGCTCGCAGTCCTGACCCTCCTCACCGCGACCACCCAGGCCGAACCCCGGCTCTACTCCTGGTTCACCGACAAGTCCGGTCAATACGCGCGCATCTACCCCACCACCGCCGCCGAAACAGCCGGAAATTCCGTCACCACATGGAACCGCGGCGACGGCGTCCAAACCAGCCCCACTTACGCCGGCATCCACGAAATCTCTCACACCACCAATTGGATCTATCTCCGCTCCACGAACCTCGCCAGCCACATCATGGGCCCATGGCTCAACGCCGGTGGCGGCCTCTTCCCCAACTACCCCGCTAACGCAGAGGTCGTCTATCGCCTCCCCATGAATCCCGCCGACCCCGCCACGATCACCTCAAAAACCCTCACCGGCGGCGGCCCCATCGGTTACTTCGTCAACGGCGTCGCCATGTTCGATACCCGCGACGCGTTCTCCTACGACACCGGCACGATGGCCGACCAAAGACCCCAGAACGGAGGCGATGGCGCATGGAATCGTGATGCCTATGTAAACGAAGGCGTGACCTTCGACAAAGGCAACGCTCACCAGGCTGGCCTGCGATACCACTACCACGCCAACCCCCCCGGCCTGAGAAACGAACTTGGCGACAGCGTCGATTTCACCGCTCCCAACTCCTACACCGAAAATTTCAACGGCCAGCACTCCCCCATCCTCGCCTGGGTGCGCGACGGCATCCCCGTCTACGGCCCCTATGGATACTCCCACCCCACCAACCCGGATAGCGCCGTCCGCAGAATGATCTCAGGCTTCCAAGCCCGCACCGATATCGCCACCAACGGATCTGCCCGCAATACCTGGCCCGCCTGGGCCACCCGCATCTACAGCGGCATCCAGACCTTCTCGAACGGCCCCAACGTCAGCGCCGGGTTCCCCCTCGGTCGATACATGGAAGATAACGATTACAAAGGAGACCTCGGTCTCACCCTCTACACCGAAACCATCGCCAACTCCGCCGCATTCAATTCCGGCACTCACTTCGACCTCAACGAATTCAACGCCCGCTGGTGCGTCACTCCCGAATACCCGAACGGCACCTGGGCTTACTTCGTCTGCATCGCAGCCAACGGCACACCCGTCTTTCCCTACAACATCGGCCGCGCCTACTTCGGCGATCCCGTCGGCAACGTGCCTAACGGCATCCCGGATTCGTCCGATTCCGACCCACTCACCCTCTACTTCGAAGGCGGCCCCGAACTCGAACCCGAAATGCGCAACCTCGCCGTCAACAACGGATCAGGTGACGTCACGGTCGTCTGGGACGGCATCGAAAATGGCACCTACGAAGTCCTCGGCTCCACCGACATGGCTGGATGGACCGTCCTCAATCCCACCGTGACCGCGGGCGGCATCACCCCGGGCTTCGGCCACACCGGCATCGCCAATTCCGAACGCAACTACTTCTACAAGGTCAACAAAACCGCCGTCGCCCCCTTCGACGATCGCGGCTTCGAATACGACACCTTCTACGTCGATGGCCCCACGGACCAAAATCTCAATCTCGGCGGCGGCTCGCAGACGGTGGTCATCCATCTTAACCCCGCCGACGCCGCGAATATTCCCGCCTCCATGAGCACCAACCCCGCCTCGATCCTCGTCGGTGGCCAGGCCGCCGCGTTCGTCGAACGACTCTCCCGCTTCGTCCTCGTCGCCACTATCGATCCCGATACCGCCGGCCTCACCGAAGGAAATCACAATATGTCCGTCGACTTCGGAACCGGCGCCGCCACCGCCGTGAATGTCGCGGTCGTCGCGGCCGCCGCCGCCACCGACAATATCCTCCTCATGATCGTCGATGACTGGGCCGTCGATTCCAGCCCCATCGACAACAACACCACCCTCAACCCCGGCACGACCTTCCCCACGATGGCCAATCTCCAGGCCCTTGCCGCTGGTGGCGTCCGCTTCACAAACGGTTACACCCAACCCGTCTGCTCCCCCATGCGCGCCGCCATCATGACCGGCCGCCAGGCCTGGCGCACCGGCGTCGGTAATCCCGGCGACCCCCTCCTCGCCGCGGAAACCACGCTCCCCGAAGCGTTCGCGAACGCCGGCTCCGACTACGCGCTCGCCTCTTTCGGAAAATGGCACCTCGGTGGCGGCAACACCGGCGCCAATGTCATCGGCGGCTGGCCCCATTTCGTCGGCATCACGGGCGGCGGCGTCCAGGACTACTTCAGCTGGCCGAAAAATGACAACGGCTCGGTCACGCAAAACTTCGCCACCTACACGACCACCGATCAGGTCAATGAAGCCCTCTCCTTCATCGATACCCAGGAAACCGCCGGCAAACCCTGGTTCATCTGGATGGCCTTTAACGCCCCGCACACCCCCTTCCACGAACCCCCCGCCGCCCTCCTCCAAGGCGGCACCGGAGCCGGCAACCGCGCCCTCTACGAGAAAATGCTCGAAGCCCTCGACACCGAAATCGGACGCCTCCTCGCCGGAATCGATCAAACCAAAACCAATATCTTCCTCGTCGGCGATAACGGCACCCCGAACCAGGTCGTCCAAGCCCCCTACGGCCCCTCCGGCGCCGGAGGCGCGGCCCACGCCAAAGGCGATATCTACGAAGGCGGCATCCACGTCCCCTTCGTCGCCAAAGGCCCCGCCGTCACCCTCACCGGCGGCACGACCAGCAACCGCTTCGTCCATGTCATCGATCTCTTCCCCACCATCCTCGAACTCGCCGGCATCAACCCACCCGCCACCGCCGCCGACGCCACCAGCCTCGTCCCCGTCCTCAACGGCACGGATACCCTCAATCGCTGCGTCGTCACCGAGAAATTCGCCGACCCCAATACCGCCGGGAACGGCGACGGCCGCTCCATCCGCATGGAAGCCGATCCCGCCTTCCCCGGCTCCAATCCCGACTACAAACTCATCATTTTTGGCCATCCCTTCGACACCACCGACACCCCCGTCCACGAATTCTACAACATCGTCACCGACCAAAACGAACAGTCCCCCCTCAACCTCGCCTCCTTGAACCCCACCGAGCAGGCCGCCTACGACGCACTTGTGGCAAAGGAAGCAACGATGGGCGGCGGATACCGCGACGTCCCCGTCGGGAATCCAAATCTCGTCACCCTCTACTTCGAACTCATGTCCACGAACGGCGCCGGCCAAAACTTCCCCCAACTTGTCAACCAAAACAACGGCAACCCCGTCCACCCCAATGCCATCACCGTCGGCGGCGTCGCCGCCACGTCCTGGGACACCGGCCTCATCGGCCCCAATCCCGCCTCCCGCGTCGATACCACCGACACCAGCTCCCGCTTTTGGATCAAGTTCGTCTTCGACCCCGTCGCCGCCGGTTTCGATCAGCCCGGCCAAGCCGGACCCCACACGGTCACCGTTACCTTCCCCGGTATGGGCGGTGGTCGCGCCTTCGACGCCATCAATTCCTATACCTACGTCCCATGAGCCGATTTTTACACTTCCTTAACCATTTTCCCCCCTCTCCTTAACTTCTGCTTAACACTTACGTGGTTTACTCTGTTGTAGTTCCAAATCTTTAGACGCCTTGCCCAATCAAAAATCCCACCCCATGAAAATCCGGCCCACTACCATCACCATTATCACCGCGATCCTCGCGCTGACCATCGTCGCCTCCCACGCAAACCCACGCCTCAATTCCTGGTTCACCGATAAATCCGGCCAATACGCCCGCATCTATCCCAACACCACGGCCGAATCCAACGGAAACTCCGTGACCACCTGGAATCGCGGTGCCGGCGTCCAAGACACCCCGACCTACGCCGGCGTCCACGAAATCTCACATACCACCGATTGGGTCTACATCCGCTCCACCAATCTCGCCAGCCACATCATGGGCCCATGGCTCAACGCCGGCGGCGGCCTCTTCCCCAACTATCCCGCCAACGCCGCCGTCATCTATCGCCTCCCCCTCAATCCCGCCGATCCCACCACGATCACCTCAAAAACCCTCACCGGCGGCGGCCCCATCGGATACTTCGTCAACGGCGTCGCCATGTTCGACACGCGAGACGCCTTTAGCTACAGCGTGGGCAGCGGCGGCGACGTTCAAGGCGGTGGCGGCGACGGCGCATGGAATCGCGACGCTTACGTCAACGAATCGGTCACCTTCGACAAAGGAAACGCCCACCAAGCCGGCCTCCGATACCACTACCACACGAACCCGCCTGGCCTGAGAAACGAACTCGGCGACAGCGTGGACTTCACCGCTCCCAATACTTACACCGAAAACTTCAACGGGAATCACTCGCCCATCCTCGCCTGGGTGCGCGACGGCATTCCCGTCTACGGCCCCTACGGCTACTCTCACCCCACCGATTCCAATAGCACGATCCGGAGAATGACATCCGGTTTCCAACTCCGCACCGACATCGCCGCGAACGGCTCCCCCAGAACCTCCTGGCCTGCTTGGGCGACCGCCCTATACGGCACCACCGGACAGGCCTTCGCCAACGGCCCCAACGTCGGCGCCGGTTTCCCCCTGGGCCGATACATGGAAGACAACGACTATAAAGGCAACCTCGGTCTCACCCAATACACCGAAACCGTCGCTAATTCCGTCGCCTTCAACCCCACCCTCCACTTCGACCTCAATGAATACAACGCCCGCTGGTGCGTCACCCCCGAGTTCCCCGCCGGCACCTGGGCCTACTTCGTCTGCATCGAAGCCGACGGTACCCCCGTCTTCCCCTACAATATCGGACGCGCCTTCTTCGGCGATCCCGTCGGAGACGTCCCCAATGACGTCCCCGATTCCACCGATACCGACCCCCACACGATGGTGTTCGAAGGCGGCCCGGAAGTTCAGGAACAAATGCGCACGCTCGGCGTTGTTGAACCAAGCGGTGACGTAACCGTGATCTGGGACGGCATCGAAAATGCCACCTACGAAGTTCTCGGCTCCCCCGACATGCAAAGCTGGACCGTCCTCAGCCCCACCGTCACCGCCGGAGGCAATTCCCCCGGCTTCGTCCACACCGGACAGTTCAATGCCCAGGCCCCCTACTTCTACAAAGTGAACAAAACGTCCATCGCCCCCTTCGATGACACAGGGTTCGACTACGATTCCTTCTACGTCGACGGCCCTTCAAACCAAAATCTCACCACCGGAGGCGGCGTCCAAACCGTCGTCATCCACCTCAACCCCGCCGACGCCGCAAACATCCCCGCCTCCTTCGGCTCCAATCCCACCTCGGTCCTCATCGGCGGCCAACCCGCCGCTTTCGTCGAACGCCTCTCCCGCTACGTCCTCGTGGTCACGATCGATCCCGACGCCGCCGGGCTCGCCAATGGCAATCACAACATCTCCGTCGACTTCGGCTCCGGCGCCGTCACCGCCCAGAACATCGCCGTCGTCGCCGGCGTCCAAAACAACGTCCTCCTAATGATCGTCGACGATTGGGCTTGGGACTCGAGTCCAGTCGACAACGTGCCCAATCCTGCGGGAACCACCTTCCCCACCATGGCCACACTCCAGGACCTCGCCGCAACCGGCGTCCGCTTCACAAACGGATACACCCAACCCGTCTGCTCCCCCATGCGCGCCGCGATCCTCACCGGTCGCCAAGCATGGAGAACCGGCGTCGGGAACCCCGGTGATGTCCTCCTCGCCGCGGAAACCACACTCCCGGAAGCATTCACCGCCGATGGCTCCCCCTACTCCCTCGCGTCCTTCGGAAAATGGCATCTCGGAAACGATGCCGGACCAAACGACGACCTCGGGTACTCCCAAACCGGAGGCTGGCCCGAGTTTATCGGCATCACTGGCGGCGGTGTTCCAAACAACGTCAACGGATATACCAGCTGGCGCCGCAACGACAATGGCACTGTCACCGCAAACTACCCGACATATAGCACCAGCGACCAGGTCAATGTCGCTTCCGCGTTCATCCAGCAAGAAGAAGCCAATGGCAACCCCTGGTTCGTCTGGCTCGCCTTCAATGCCCCACACACACCCTTCCACGAACCTCCCGCCGGACTCCTCCAAGGTAGCGGCGGCACCACGAACCGGGAACTCTACGAAAAAGCCCTCGAGGCCCTCGATACCGAAATGGGACGCCTCTTCACCGAAATGACACCCGGCGTCGTCGACAAAACAAACATCATCCTCGTGGGCGATAACGGAACGCCCGGTGGCGTTGTCCAAGCCCCCTACTCCCAAGGGCACGCAAAAGGCAGCATCTACGAAGGAGGCATCCACGTCCCCTTCATCATCAAGGGCCCCGCCGTGACCGCGGCAGGACTCCAGGGCCCCAATGCCACCAGCGACCGCTTCGTCCACGTGACCGACCTCTTCCCCACGATTCTCGAAATGGCCGGCGTCACCGATCCCGGCACGGGCGTCGACGGTAACAGCCTCATGCCCATCCTCGATGGCACGGATACCTTGGACCGTTGTGTGGTCACGGAAGTCTTCAACAACAACAACCCGGGCCGATCTCTCCGCATGGAGTCCGATCAAACCAACTACCCCGGCTCCAATCCCGACTACAAACTCATCATCCGCGCCGATCCCAACGTGCCACTGGCTTACCCAAGCTTCGAGTTCTATAACGTCGCCACTGATATCGACGAACAATCCCCGCTCAACATCGCCAGCCTCAATGCCACCGAGCAAGCCGCCTTCGATGCCCTTGTCCAAAAAGATACCGACCTCGGCGGCGGATACGGCGATTTCCCAACCGGAGACTTCGACGTCGTCTACATCGAAATTGTCGACCCTCCCGGTCAACCCAACCTGCCGCAGTTGGCCAATGGACAAGGAAACCCAATCCATCCCACCGAAATTCTGATCAACGGGACGATCCAGGCCACCTACATCGCCCGCGTAGACTCCGGCGTCGACGTAAACAGCGACTACGACGACACCCCCCAACAGGATTGGGTGAAATGCCTCGTGTCCCCCGCCGGAACAACAATCACCAGCACCCAGGTAACCTTCACAATCCAAGGAAACGATCGAGTCTTCCCGAACAATTCCCAGGTCATCGTCAAACCTTGACCCTGTTTTCAGACGCCAGCCATGACACTCCGGGTAGTCCTACTGCTGCTCGCAATCGCACCGCTCGCCACTCCGCGAGCCGCGCGGGCGGCGGACCTTACCCTCGAATTCCGACACCTCTGGCAAGGACAGGTCGTCTCCCTTCCCAATTCCAACCTCCCCCTACCCGACGGCGGTCACATCGCACTCACCCGCCTCGCCTACCTCATTTCCAACCCCGTCGTCGGCAAACTAAATGCCGATGGCTCCCTCCAGTGGCTCCAACGCGAACAATGGCAAGCATACGTCGATGCGACCGACGGCCTTGCCCGAGTCAGCGTGAACGGCCTCCCACGAGAAAAGTACGCCGCCCTCCAGTTCCAAATTGGTCTGGATGAAGAGACCGACGCCAGCGATCCTAACGGATACCCCGCTGGCCATCCTCTGAATCCAGCCCACAATCTCCACTGGTCCTGGCAGGGCGGCTACATTTTCCTCGCCGCAGAAGGACGCTTCTCCCCCGCCACCGGTCCCCCCGCCATGGGCTTCTCCTACCACCTCGGCAACGCCCACAATCTCATGACCGTCGGACTCCCTCTCAAAGTCGACCTCACGAAAAACCAAAACGCCACCGTTATCATCGACTTCCACCTCGATCGCATCTTCTCCGGCAAAAATCCGATCGACATCGCCGACCAAACCTCAACCCACGGCCGCAAAGGCGACACCCGCGCCGAACAACTCACCCAGAACATCGAGCAGGCCTTCGACGTCCGCCAACTCCGCTATCGCAATCAGCCCAAATCAAACAACGACGACTCCGCCGCCCCCGCCCATCCCGATCTCGTCGGCACACCCAAACCCTTCACCATCCCCAAAGGCTTCCCCATCCCCGCCCTCCCCACCGACTTTCCCCTCACCCAGGAACGCGTCGACCTCGGAAAAAAACTCTTCCACGACACGCTCCTCTCCCGCGACTCCTCCGTCTCTTGCTCCTCCTGCCACCAATCCAATTACGCCCTCACCGATGGCCTCCAGTTCAGCGTCGGCATCGACGGCAAGGAAGGCACCCGCAATTCCATGCCCCTCGCCAATCTCGCCTGGAAATCCTCCTTCTTCTGGGACGGCCGCGCCCCCTCCCTCCGCGAACAAGCCCTCGTCCCCATCGAAGACCCCGTCGAAATGCACGAATCCCTCGATAACGTCACCGAAAAACTCGCCGACTCCCAGACCTACCCCGATCTCTTCGCCGAAGCCTTCGGCGACAAACAAATCACCCCCGAACGCATCGGTATCGCCATCGAACAGTTCCTCCTCACTCTCACCTCCTTCGATTCCAAATTCGACCGCGCCATGCGCGGCGAAGCAGAACTCACCGACGAAGAAAAACGCGGCTTCGAACTGTTCTTCACCGAATACGAACCCCGTCGCGAACTCTACGGCGCCGATTGCTTCCATTGCCACGGTGGCGCCTTCTTCACCGATCACGATTTTCACAACAACGGCCTCTCCCTCTCCGAAGACCTCGGCCTCGAAAAAGTAACCGGCCTTGAAATCGACCGTGGCAAATTCTCCACCCCCACCCTGCGTAACGTCGCCCTCACCGCCCCCTATATGCACGACGGACGCTTCGATACCCTCGAACAAGTCCTCGACCACTACACCGAAGGCATCGATTACTCCCCCCACCTCGATCCCAACCTCGCCAAACACCCCGGCTCCGGCGGAATCCCCCTCTCAGAAGACGACAAGGCCGCCATCATCGCCTTTCTGAAATCACTCTCGGACGAACAATTCGCACCCGTCCCGCAGAAGAGCTGAAGCCCCCGAAACGAGTCGGAACCGCCTCGTCCTCAGAGACCTCTCTTCGGGCTCACACCGTCCCCCCAAATCTGCAACTTTGACGTCACCGAAACGTTCCTTTATATCAAGAACTCCAGAATGCGCCTCCCCCTCCCCATATCCATCGCTTTCACGCTTCTCGCTCTCGCCATCGGCTTCCTCACCCCCGCCTGCAAACCCTCGAAATGGGGCCAGGCCCGCAACTCCCTCGGGATCGATATCCCCGCCGAGTTCGAAGCCGATCGCACCGCCAACCCCGCCATCACCGCCGCTTGGATCAACGACTTCAACGACAAAACCCTCGACAAACTCGTCGCCGAAGCCCTCCAACACAATCGCGACCTCCAGGCCGCCGCCGCCCGCATGCGCGCCGCCGATGCCAACGCACGCTCCACCGCTGCCTCCCTCTTCCCACAAGTCGACGCCGACGCCGCCGCCCGCCGCTTCCAACGCGTCCTCACCCAAAGCAGCCGCCTCGTCGGAAGCGGCGCCGACGAAATAACCCGCGATCGCGTGAACGATTTCGGAATTAATCTCAATATCGACTGGGAAGCCGACGTCTGGGGCCGCATTCGAAACAATACCGCCGCTTCCTACAACGACGCCGTCGCCGCCGCCGCCGACTACTACGCCGCTCGCCTCTCCCTCGCCGCGAATACCGCCCGCAGCTGGTTCAATTGCCTCGAAGCCGAAGCTCAGGTCCGCCTCGCCCGCGACACCCTCGAAAACTTCGAGTCCGCCTACAATATCATCGATAGCTCCTTCCAACGCGGCGTCGCCGATGCCCTCGACGTCCGCCTCGCCAAAGCAAATGTCGCCGGCGCCGTTAGCACCCTGAATGTCCGCCTCCGCGAACTCGACGCCGCCAAGCGATCCCTCGAAACCCTCCTCGGCCGATACCCCAGCGGCGAAATCGACGCCGCCCTCGAACTCCCCGCCATCAAAGGCAAAGTCCCGCCCGGCCTCCCCTCGGAACTCCTCCGCCGCCGCCCCGACCTCATCGCCGCCGAAGGCCGCGCCGAAGCCGCCATCGAACGCGTCAAAGGCGCCAAGAAAGAACTCCTCCCCGTCATCCGCCTCACCGCCGGAGGCGGCCTTACCAGCGATGAACTCGCCGACCTCCTCACCCTCGAACGACTCATCTGGAATATCGCCGCGTCCGCCGTCCAACCCATTTTCCAAGGCGGCCGCATCGTCGCGAATATCGACCTCCAAAAAGCCCGCGCCGACGAAAATATCGCCAATTACGCCGAAGCCGTCCTCGTCGCCTTCCAGGAAGTCGAATCAGCCCTCGCCGCCGAAGCCTACCTCCGCGAACAACTCGTCGCCCTCGGCGTCGCCGCCGATGAATCCGTCAAAGCCGAAACCCTCGCCCTCGATGAATACGAACGCGGCCTCGTCGATATCGTCACCGTTCTCGAAGCCCAACGCCGCTCCTTCAATTCCCAGGAATCCCTCCTCCAATCCCGCAACCTCATCCTCCAAAACCGCATCGATCTCTACCTCGCCCTCGGAGGCGATTTCGATCTCTCCGGATAAGCAATTCCCAATTCCCAATTCCCAATTCCTAATTCCTAATTCCTAATTCCCAATTCGTTGCGAAGAAACGTTCTCATCCCCTTCCTCATCCTCGCCATCGGCGGCTCAGTGGCCGCGCTCCTCTACATTTTCAAAAAAGAACCCGAGCGCCGCACCCCACCCAAACTCCCCCTCCGCGTCGACGCCGTCACCCTGAAAACCCAATCGTTCCCGGTGGTCCTCGAAACCCGCGGCACGGTCCGCCCCCGCACGGAAAGCACCCTCATCCCCGAGGTCTCCGGCTCCATCATCGAGGTCTCACCCAAATTCAACACCGGCGAATTCTTCGAAAAAGATGACGTCCTCCTCCGGCTCGATCCCACCAACTACGAAGCCGCCGTCACCATGGCACGCGCCGAGGTCGCCCAGGCCGGCGTCACCGTCGAAGAAGAAAAAGCACGCGTCGAACAAGCCCTCGAAAACTGGAAAGAACTCGGTCGCACCGACCAACCCAACCCCCTCGTCCTCCGCCAACCCCAACTCGCCGACGCCAATGCCCGCGTCGCCGCCGCCCAGGCCCAGCTCGACCGCGCCAATCGCGACCTCGAACGCGCCACCATCCGCGCCCCATACGCCGGCCGCATCCTCGAAAAAAATGTCGATGTCGGCCAATACGTCAGCCCCGGCACCATCCTCGCTCGCATCTACGCCGTCGACTACGTCGAAATACGCCTCCCCCTCACCAACGATCAACTCGCCTTCATCAATCTTCCCGAACAATTCCGCGACGATGAAAGTGAGCCACCCTCCGATCTTCCCGCCGTCACGCTCACCGGCGAATACGGAGGACAAACATACCAGTGGGAAGGCGAAATCGTCCGCGTCGAAGGCGCCATCGATCAACGCAGCCGCCAACTCTTCGTCGTCGCCCACGTCGATGACCCCTACGCCCACTCCGACTCCGGAAAACCACCCCTCAAAGTCGGCCTCTTCGTCGAAGCCAAGATAGAAGGCGTCACCCTCGACAATGTCTTCGTCCTCCCCCGCACCGCCGTTCGCGCCGGCAGCGAAATTCTCCTCATCAACAAGGAAAACCAAATCCATCGCACCGCGATCGAAACCCTCTGGAGCGACACCGATTCCATCGTCGCCGCCCCCGATCCAAAAAACGGACTCGTCCCCGGCGGTCTCCTTTGCGTCACCCCCATCTCCTTCGCCGCCAACGGCATGACCGTCATCCCCACCATCGATGGCGTCCCCCCGCCCGAACCCGAAACCGGCCCGGGAGGCCCGGGAGGAGGCGCCGGGAAAAAGAAAAAGAAATCCCCGGATTCCTAACTTATAATTGTTAATTACTAATTCGCGAATAGCGCAGTGATCTCCTTCTTCGCCAGAAACGGCGTCGCCGCCAATCTCCTCCTCGCCGCCATCGCTCTCGCCGGCGTCTACACCCTCGCCACCGGAAAGATTCCTGTCGAAGTCTTCCCGGAATATGAGAGCGACGAAGCAGATATTCGCGTCACCTATCGCGGCGCCACCCCGGAAGAAGTCGAGGAATCCATCATCGTCAAAATCGAAGAAGCCATCGTCGATGTCCAAGGTATCGAACGCATCGTCTCCACCGCGCGAGAAGGTTCCGGCTCCGTCGAAGCCGAGATTCACGAAGACTACGATCGCCGCGACGTCCTCGACGACATCAAAAATCGCGTCGACGCAATCAACACTTTCCCCGACGACGCCGAACGCCCCAATGTCTACCTATCCGACTACTTCCGCTCCGTCATTTCCGTGGTTCTATACGGCGACCTGAGCGAACGCGACCTCCGCGAACTCGGCGAACAGGTCCGCGACGAAATCGCCGCACTCCCCGATGTCTCCGACGCCGACCTCCAGGGGGTGCGCCCCTATGAAATCGCCATCGAAATCGACGAACACGCCCTCCAAGAACACAACCTAAGCTTCGACAGCATCGCCCGCGCCCTCCGTGACTCCTCCATCGATGTCCCTGCGGGCTCCCTCCGCACCCGCTCCGGAGACGTCGTCCTCCGCACCAAGGGACGCGCCTACACCGGCGAAGAATTCGCCAACATCACTATCCTCACCCGAGACGATGGCACTCGCATCACCCTCGGCGAAATCGCCGATATCAGCGACGACTTCCACGAAAATCCCTTCGTCGCTCGATACAATGGCGAACGCTGCGTCCTCATCACCGTCACCCGCCAAGGCAACCAAAGCGCCATCAAGATCGCGGAACAAGTCAAAGCCTACATGGAAGAAGCCCGAGAACGCCTCCCACCCGGCGTCGGCATCGACTATTGGGGCGACCTCTCCCGCATCGTCCGTGATCGCCTCGACACCCTGATCAGCTCAGGCTGGAAATCAATGCTCCTGGTCTTCGGCGTCCTCGCCCTCTTCCTGCGCCCCAGCCTCGCCTTCTGGGTCGTTATCGGTATCCCCGTCTGCTTTCTCGGATGCTTCGCCGTCATGCCCTACATCGGCGTCACCATTAACATCGCCTCCCTCTTCGGATTCATCCTCGTTCTTGGGGTCGTCGTCGACGACGCCATCGTGACCGGAGAGAATATCTATGCCCACCAACGCAAAGGAAAACCGTCCATACAAGCCTCGATCGACGGCACAAAAGAGGTCGCCGTCCCCGTTACCTTCGGCATCCTAACGACAGTCCTCGCTTTCGTGCCCCTCCTCCTCGGCGTCGGCTTTAGCATGCACTACGCCAGCCACATCGCCCTCGTCGTCATCCCCGTCCTCCTCTTCTCCCTCGTCGAATCAAAACTCATCCTCCCCTCACACCTCACCCATTGCCACTTCGAACAAGACAAAAGAAACAAGTTCTCCGAGCTCCAACGAAAATTCGCCGACGGCCTCGTCCGCTTCGTCCAAAAAGTCTATCAACCGTTCCTCAACCGATGCCTGCAACATCGCTACATCGTCCTCACCCTCTTCATCAGTGCACTCGCCATCCTCTTTGGCATTATCAACGGCGGATACATCCAAACGGTTCGCTTCCCCACCGTAAATAGCGAACGCGCCTCCGCTCGCCTCACCATGCAGGAAGGCACCCCCTTCGAGGTCACCAAGCAACACATCGATCGCATGATCTCCATCGTCGAAGACATGAAGAAAGAATACGTGGGCGACGATGGCGTTTCCATCATCGAGAACTATATCTCCTCCGTCGGAGGACAAGGCATCTCCTCAAGCCGGCAACGCGGCCGCCAGGGCGAACCTCACCTCGGTGAAATCACGTTCTACATCGTCGAACCCGAAAATCGCTCCCTCAAAATGGAAACCCCGGACATCGTCCAGGAATGGCGCTCACGTATCGGTCCCATCGTCGGCGCCCAAGAACTCTACTTCCGTGCAGAAATCGGCCGCGGCGGCGAACCCATCGATATCCAACTCACCAGCAACAATCTCGACGAACTCATCGATGCCTCCGATCACGTCAAAGAACACCTCGCTACCTACCCCGACCTCTTCGATATTTCCGACTCCCTCGACGATACCCACGACGAGATCCAACTCTCCATCAAACCCGAGGCCGAACAATTCGGCCTCACCATGTCCGACCTCGCCCAGCAGGTTCGCCAAGCCTTCTACGGCGAAGAGGTCCAGCGCGTCCAACGCGGGCGCCACGATATCCGCGTGATGCTTCGCTTCCCCAAAGAAGACCGCGAATCCCTCGCCGCCCTCGAATCCATGCGCATCCGCACCCCCGATGGCGAAGAAGTCCCTTTCGCCTCCGTCGCCCAGGCCACCCTCGGCAAAAGCTTCCCCCGCATCACGCGCATCGATCGTAAACGCGCCCTCAATATCACCGCGGATGCCGACAAGAAGAACGCCAACATCGATTTCATTCGCGACAATATCGCCGTCTACCTCGATGAACTCATCCAGGACTATCCCGGCATGAACTACACCTACGAAGGCGAAGCCCGCGAACAACGCGAATCCGCCGCCGCCATGTGGCTCGGCTGGGCCATTATCATCTTCGGCATCTATTCCATGCTCGCCATCCCCTTCCGATCATACGGACAACCCCTCATCGTCATGCTCGTCATCCCCTTCGGACTTATCGGCGCAGTCGCCGGCCACTTCATCCACGGCCTCCCCCTCAGTTTCCTCTCCTACTTCGGCATGCTCGCCCTCTCGGGCGTGGTCGTAAACGATTCCCTCGTCCTCGTCGACTACATCAACCGCCGCATCCGCGAAGGAACCAAACTCACCGAGGCCGTCTCAAAGGCCGGCGCCGCCCGCTTCCGCCCCATCATCCTCACCTCCCTCACCACCTTCGCCGGTCTCTTCCCCCTCATCACCATGCAGTCCACCCAATCCCAATTCCTCATCCCCATGGCCGTCTCCCTGGGCTACGGCATCCTCTTCGCCACCGTCATCACTCTCATCCTCGTCCCCGTCACCTACCTCACCTTCGAAGACATCCGCCGCGCCCTGACCGGCGCCGACAAATCAACCGCGACCCCCTCCGAACCGCTCCCCGTAAAAAGCTGAGACGCAGGACCGGTCACGACGCACCAAGGTGCGTCTCAATCACCGCCATCAGCTTCTCCATTTCCACCGGCTTCGGCAATACCGTCATCGCCTCACTCTGCGCCACCGCGTCCGCACTCATCTCCTCACGCGCCACCAATGCCGTCAACATCACCACCGGTATCCGCGACAAGGCCATATCGTCCTGCATCTCCGCCAAAATATCCCCCCCGTCCTTCCCCGGCATCACAATGTCCAACAACACCAAATCCGGCTTCGCCGCGCGGATCGAAGCAATCGCCGAGGTCGCATGGTTCTCAATCTCCACTTCAAAACGCCCCGTCTTCTCCAAGTTCATCTTCAACAAGGTCGTAAACCCAACCTCGTCGTCCACCAGCATGATCTTCTTCTTTGCCTCATCCATAACTTATTCTCCTTCTCATAGCTACCGCTCTTTCCTCCCCCGGCGCTCCATCACCCGCGTCACGTCGTGCCGGCCCGAAAGGCCCGACTCCTTCTTGATCTGAAACACATCCGATTTCGACTTCTTCTCCATAAACCCGGTTTTTCGCTCATCCGCAGTTCTCAGCACAATCTTCACTCTCACCCCGTCCTCTCCATCCCTATTCTGAATCGTCAGCGACCCCCGATGCAACTCGATAATCTTCTTCACTACCGTCAACCCTAAGCCCGTCCCTTTTCCCGTCGGCTTGGTCGTGAAAAACGGGTCAAACAAACTCCCCACCTTGTCCTCCGGAATCCCATGACCGTCGTCAAGTATCTCCACAACAACCACCCGCTCGCCGGCATGCATCACTTCCTTGGAGCGAGCCCCCTCGTCGTGCTCGACATCTTCCGCACTCAATACGCTCGTGCTCGTCTTCACCGTCAATAGACCCTTCCCGGCCTCATCCATCGCGTGAACGGCGTTCATAAACAAATTCACCACCACCTGCTCCAATTTCGCATTGTCAATCAACACCCTGGGCAAATCCGCCTCCAACCGCTTCTCCACCTGGATACTGCTCCGCGTCAATTCATGCCGAACCAATAACAATGAATGCTCCAACAACGAGTTGATCGAGGCCGGCTTCAAATCCAGCTGACGCGACGACGAAAAATCCACCAATCCACGCACAATCCCGTCCGCCCGCTCAATCGCCTCCCGCATCTCCTTCAAAATTACCTTAACGTTGTCGTCCCCCGGCTCAACACCCCCCTGCAAATACTCCACACCCATCAACAACAAAGCCAGCGGGTTCTTCACCTCATGCGCAACCCCCGCCGCCAATCGACCCACCGATTCCATCTTCTCCGCCTGAATCAACTGCAACTGCGTCGACCTCAATTCCTCCGTCGACTGCTTCAACTTCTCATCAAAACTCTGCACCAACTTCTCCTTCTCCGCCAATTCCTTGTCGAACCGCTCCAGCTCCTCCCGCGCCGCCTTCACTTCCGTGATGTCCTCCGTAATCCCCACCACCAAATCAATGTCCAACTCCGGATTGCTCACCGGTAACTTCACCGTGTGCACAAATCGCTTCCCCAAGGTTGGCGACAGTATCTTCTCCTCGGGAATATCCAACAACTCCCCGCGATCCATCACCATCTTGTCCACCTGGCGAAAATAATCCGCCGTCTCCTTCTGAAAGATGTCATAGTCAGTCTTCCCCAACGCCTCCTTCTCCGATATTCCCGTAATCTCAGCGTTCTTCTTGTTCCAGAGAATAAATCGAAACTCATCCCCCGCATCCTTGACGAACACCGCCAACGGCATCGAATTCAATATCACCGACAACAGCCGCGCCTTCTGCTCCGTATCCGCCCCCCGCTTTCCGGCCACAATATTGAGCGCCTCCGTGTGCCGACTCGGTTTTTCTGTGTCCTTCTTTGCCATTAATCTCAGGCCGCCGCCCCTCGGCGTACATTCACTTCACTTTTCCTCTCAGTCCATAATAATTACCCTGCCCATTTCCTCCATCCAAAACCACGCTTCACCCGAGATTTCACCATGAACCAACTCAGACTATCCTCCCTCATCGCCCTCATCACCCTCGTCGCGGTCCTCCCCGCCTGCACCAGCCCAAAGTTCGCCAACGACTGGCAAGCAGCCCTCCAGGCACCACAAGACGGCATCGAAGGCGCCTGGGAAGGCGATTGGAAAAGCGAGACCTCCGGTCACCACGGAAAACTACGCTGCCTCGTCACCAAATCTCCCGCCGATTCCCATACCTACAATTTTAACTATTGGGCCTCCTGGGCCACGGTCCTCAGCGGCGGCTTTCAGGTCACCTACGATGTCCAACCGTCCAAAGACGGATACACCGTCACCGGCGAAAGCGACCTCGGCCCCTTCGGCCTCTTCCATCACCAGGGCCACATCAACGACGATCACTTTCACGCCGATTATCGCTCAAAAAATGATCAAGGAACCTTCGAAATGAGCCGCCCTCATTGACTTTTTGCATTCGCCCATACCTTCGTCTAAGGTGCTCTCCGCACCCGCTCCCACGGCTCGCGCCTCGGGAGCTCGCGCCCTTTCGGAAAAACATGACCGATCATCACTTAACGCTCGCCTGCGCGTGCCTCGCTGCCGCATGTGCCGTCACGCTCCCAAGTGCCCTCGCGGAAGGAGACGAAGGTTTTGACCCCCAGGCCATCTTTCGGATCATGTCCGAAAAAGAAAAAGCCGAAAACCTCGCACGGGAAGGGAATCACGCGGAGGCCGCCAAAGCGGCCGAGTCCGTCCTCGCCGTTCTCGAAGCGACCTACGGCGCAGATCATATCGATGTCATCGATTGGCGGGGCTCTCTCGGCAACTACTACCTCGCCGCCGAAGAACCCGCCAAAGCCCTCGCCACCTTTGAGGCAGTCCGCGACGAATTCATCAAAAAAGGAATGAATGAGGACATCGGATACCTCGAAGCCCTCAGCAGCATCGCACGTTGCCACCTGGAACTCGCAGAGTACGACAAAGCCGCCCAAATCCAACATGAATGCCTCGACGCGGCAGAAATCCGCGATCCCCTCTCCCAGGATCTCATCGGCCTCCACTCGTCCCGCCTCGGTATGATCTATTGGCAGATGGGCGACCGCTCCCAAGCACTCCCCCACTACGTTACCAGCCTCGAAAATTATGCGAAGGTCCACGGCGACGACCATTCTCAGACCGCCATCAGCCGCAACAACCTCGGCACCCTCTACATGGAGCTCGAAAAATACGACGAAGCACTCCCACTCCTCGAAAAAAGCCTCGAAATCACCGAGCCCACCCTCGGCCTCGCTCACCCCAATACAATCCACGTCCTCAACAACCTCGGCGAACTCTACTTCAAAAGGGAAGAATTCGAACTCGCCCTCGCCACCTTCCAACGCAGCCTGGTCGCTACCGAAAGACAATACGGCCCCGAAAGCCCGGAAACCGCCGCCGTCCTCAACCACCTCGGCCGCGTTCAAACCAAGCTGGACCACATCGATCAGGCGACCGCCTACTTCGGCCGTAGCTACGATATTCTTCAGGCAAAACTCGGCACCGACCGCGCCCTCGATCCCAAAATCCTCGGCCTCCTTGGCGGCACCTACCACGGACTCGGCCAACCCAATGACGCCGAAGTCTACTACAAACGAAGCCTCGCAAACTACGAAGAACAACGCGGGAAAAAACACCCCTACACCCGCGAAGCACGCGAACGCCTGGCAGAATTCTACAACTACATCGGCCGCTTCGATGAGGCCGCCGCCCTCCAGTAATCGGATCGTATAAAAACTGAATACCGATTACCGAATACTCATTTGTTCCTCCTCCAGTGAACTCTTACCCCCCACTCACCTCCTGTCTCGTCGCGCTCGCTTTCGCCTACCTCACTCCCGCGGCTGTAGCTCAAGACTTCAATCCGCCCGCAGACATCGATCCAAAAACCATGATGGAGACGATGTATTTCATCGAGGACCTCGAGGAACATATGCGCACCGGCGACTATGAATCCGCGCTCCCCGTCGCCCAAAAAATCGTCGATGCGATGGAGTCCCAATACGGTCCCAATCACGAAGACACCGCCGCCGCCGTCAATAGCCTCGGCGATATCTATCGCCGAAAAGGCGACACCGATCAGGCCCTCGCCCTCTACGACCGGGCCTACCAAATCCGTCTCGAAGCCCTCGGCGAAGGAGACCCCCTCACCATCGGCACGCAAAGCAACACCGGCATGCTTCTCTACGAACTCAACAACCTCGAAAAGGCCCGACCCCTTCTCGAAAAATGCCTCGCCGATTCTCTGAATTACCTCGGCCCGGATAACGGCGTCGCCATCACCGCCCAAAGCAATCTCGGTCTCCTCTATCAGAAGATGGAAGATCAGGATAAAGCCCTCGAAATGTTCCTCGCCAGCCTGGCCGCCAGCGAAAAAACCTACGGCAGAAGCGACCTCCAGACCGCCATCGCCCTGAATAATGTCGCCGGCGCCTACAAAGCAAATGGCGACCTCGAACAGGCCATCACCTACCTTCGCCGGGCCGTCGATATCCAAGACAGAAACCTCGGCGAGGCCCATCCACAAACACTCCTCTCATCCTTCAATCTCGCCCAGCTCTACATGGAGGCCGACCAACCAAACAAGGCCCTCCCCATCCTGGAAACCTACCTCATCGCCACAACCAAACTCCTCGGTATTACTGACCCGGAAACCACTCGCGCCTACGAAAACATGGTCACCGCCTACGACGCCGCTGCCGTCGCTCCCCCCGAACACATCCAGAAAATTCTCGACGCCGTCGCCGCCGAAGCACCCCCTGAAGAACTCACCCTTCTGAACGGTCAACTCAATGATCTCCTCTTCAAAGGCGCCTTCGCAGAAGCGCTGCCCGTCGCCCAAAAACTTGCCGCTTCCGCGGAAAACATCTACGGCGCCGGCAACGTGGAAACCGCCCCATACCTCAACTACGTAGCCACCGCCCAACGCCGCCTCGGACAATACGATGCAGCCAGAGAAACCTTCGTCCGTAGCCTCGGTATCTGCGAAAAATTCCTCGGCCCCGATCATCCCGACACCTCCGCCTGCCGGAACAACCTCGGTGGAGTCCTGCGTGACCTCGGACAACACGACCAAGCCAAGGCCCTCCTCACCGAAGCCCTCTCAAACTCGGAACGCGCTCTCGGGGGCGACCACCCGAACGTCGCCCCCATCCTCAATAACCTGGCGAAGCTCGCGCGCGACGAAAACAACTTCGAAGAAGCGGAACGCCTCTTCCAACGCAGCCTCGCCATCTGCCGCAGCACCATGGGCGATGAACACCCCGGCACCGCATTCGTCCTTCATGATTACGGCGAAATGTTCCAATACAAAGAAGAATACGACAAAGCCATCAGCCTCTACGAAAATAGCCTGCGCATCAGGGAGAAAGCGTTCGGTGCGGAACATCCCGAAACGCTCCAATCCGCCGCCGACCTCATCATTGTCTATCGCAAAACCGGCCAAACCACTCTCGCCGAATACCTGGAGAAAAAATTCACCGGACTCGCCACCCGCGAGACGCCTTCTTCGTGAAACCACTCAATACACCTGCGACCCCGAGTAGTCGTTCCGCTCGTTGATCCGGTTCACCCCCTCCTGAATCGCACTTTCCAACCGATTCGTCAGTCTCCCCAGCGTCCCCCTCCCGTCTTCACTGAACGCCGACAGCTCCCGCTGCAATGGTATCGGCTCTCCAAACTCGACAAATGCATGCCGCTCCCCAATCGGTGCCTGCATCTCGGAATACGTGTCCTCCAATAGCTTCTCCACCGATTCCCCCACGCGATCCATCGTCGCTTCGCCATTCAAGTAATCACCCGAATAGCTCAAAATGCGCAAAGCTGTCATCGCCTCGTCCGCCCATCCCACCGCCACCACATGATCAGCCTTCCGCTCCGGGTCCAACCGAATCTGGTGCACCTTCCCCCGGATCCGCCGAATCCGATCGCCCAAACCATCCCGCGACTTGGGAGTAATCTCCATCTTCGCCTCCAACCCCTCCACAATTCCCTCCGCACAATGCTCCAACGCCGGTCGAATCCCCCCTTCTCCCGGATACCCGCCAGGCCCATGCAAATACCCCCGCTGCCGCAGGTTCCGCTCCAACGCCGCAAATCCAATCCGCCTGACTTCCTCCACAAACGGCGCGCCGATATCCAATTCTTCCCCCACCTCCGCCGCCAATCGCCCCAACTGCCCGCGAATCGCTTCTCGCTGATCCGTCACCCGAGTCACTCGGATCGACACCGGAACCGCATAAATACATCCCGCCTCTCCCAAATCCTTCTGCGCCTTCATCGCAATAAATGCCGCCCCTTCCTGAAACGGAGTCACCCGGTCGTTCGTCAAATACACATTCCCCTCCGGAAAAATCGTCAGAGCAAACGATCCCCTCGTCAGAATTTCAATCGCCGTCTTCATCGACTGCCGATCGTTCCCGTCCCGATCCACCGAAAATGCGCCCCCTCGCTGCAAAACCCATGCCATCACCCGGCTCCGCAAAAACACATCGTACGCCGCCATAAAACTCGAAATCACGCCCATCTGTCGCTGCGCCTCCATCACAATCTGCGGATCGCTGTGCGTCGGATGATTCGCAACAAAGAACAAGCGCGCTCCCGGCTCGTCACATGCCACCCGCAAGCGCTCCCCGCCAATCACTTCCACCCCACGCATCCGATGGTTCCGCCCCGGCAACGCAATGCGCCGGTTCACCCGGCGCCCCAGCCAAATGATCGCCCGGTTCGGCCTCGGAGGATAAAATTGATACGCCTGATCGGAAAAATGCAGCACAGCTTACCCCACAGTCGATACCCAACCCGGCCACGACCCGCAATAAAAACCCGCCCCAACCCCCAACGATCACGCGCATTGCCTTGCGCCCCCGCCCCCTGATACAAAAGTCCCCGATGCCGGAGGACTCCCACTCTGAAAACGCTCTCGAAAGCGATGCCAACTGGCCCGCCTGGCGCCGCCGCCTCCACCAAATCATCTTCGAAGCCGATACCCCCGCCGGAAAACGCTTCGATGTCATTCTCCTCTGGATCATCGCGCTCAGCGTCGCCGCCGTCATGCTCGAAAGCGTCGAGTCCATCAACGAAAAATACGGCCCCCTGCTCAATGCCTTCGAATGGGCCTTCACCATCGCCTTCACGATCGAATACGTCCTCCGCATCATCACCGTCCGCAAACCCAAAGCCTATATCTTCAGCTTCTTCGGGATTATCGACCTCATGGCATGCCTCCCCACCTACCTCTCCCTCCTCTTCCCACAATCAGAATACCTCCTCGTCATCCGTATCCTCCGCATGCTGCGCGTGTTCCGCATTCTCAAAATGGGACGCCACCTCCGGGAAGGACATATCATCCTCAACGCCCTCCGTGCCAGCCGCGCTAAAATCACGGTGTTCCTCTTCGGCATCCTCTCGCTCACCATCATCATGGGCACGGTCATGTATCTCGTAGAAAGCCCATACGCATTTAACCACGACCCCGACGCTCCCCCTAACCAATTCACCAGTATCCCCCAATCCGTCTACTGGGCCATCGTCACCATCACCACCGTGGGCTACGGCGATATCACCCCCCACACCATCGTCGGCCAAATGATCGCCGCCCTCATGATGATCATGGGATACGCCATCATCGCCGTCCCCACCGGGGTCGTCACCGTCGAACTCATCCGCGAGTTCCGCGAAGATGTCCAAACCTCCACCCGAAGCTGCCCCGAGTGCCTCTCGGAAGGCCATCGCCTCAACGCCCGCTTCTGCTACTTCTGCGGCTCGGAACTTGAAAAGGAACCCGCTCCCGACGATCGTTCCCCACCGTCCGCCCCCGGCTGATAAGCGATGCGACTACTCACCCTACTGATCACCACCGCCGCAGGCATTGGTCTCACACACGCCGCCTGGACCCGCCATACCATCGACGGTCCCGATCCTGCCTCCGGCAAAAGCGGCGCCGATGGCGTCCGCCTCGCCGACGCCAATAACGACGGCCTCATGGATATCACCACCGGCTGGGAACAAGGAGGCGCCGTCCGCGTTTACCTCAACCCCGGCCCCGCCGACGCCAAAAAATCCTGGCCCGCCGTCACGGTCGGGTCCGTCGTTGGTGTGGAAGATGCCGTCTTCGCCGATCTCGATAACGACGGCGCTCTCGACGTCGTCTCCTCCACCGAAGGCAAAAACAATACTCTCTACGTCCACTGGGCCCCCGCTTCCCCGGACGATTACCTCAACCCAGACGCATGGTCGACCGAACCCTTCCCGCAAACCGCCCGCGCCCAACGATGGATGTTCTGCCTCCCCCTCAACGTCGATGACCTAAACGGCATCGATCTCGTCCTGGGATCAAAAAGTAACAAGGCCGCCGTCGGCTGGCTCGAATCCCCCCCTAATCCCCGCGACCTCGACGCGTGGAAATACCACCGCCTCCAAGACGCCGGATGGATCATGTCCATCCGCAACGCGTCGCCCGAAAATGCCGGCGCACCATCCATCGTCTACTCAGATCGCAAAGGCCCCGCGACCGGCGTCTACCGACTCCACGGAAAAAATCCACCCCTCTCCAAAAAAGACACCCTCCTCACCGAAACCGATGACGAGCTGCTCTTTCTCGACATCGTTTCAAGCCAAAATTCCCCGCCCCAGGTCTACGTCCCCCGCCGCATCGGCCCAATCATCACTCCCGATGGCGACCTCGCCCGCCCCGAAACCGCGGGCGCCGGAAAGGCCGTCAGCGTCGGCCATATCAATCTCGATGACAAACTCGATCTCGTCCTTACCTGCGGCCTCGCCAAGGATAACCTCTCAGGCGTCTGGTGGCACGACGGCGAAACCTGGCACGACATCTCCGGACCCGAAGGCGTCAAATTCGACCGCGTCGAACTCCTCGATCTCGACGCCGACGGTGACCTCGACGTTCTCACCTGCGAAGAATCCGCCAACCTGGGCGTCATCTGGTACGAAAACCCGCATCGGTAACCGATCGCTAGGGCTCATACCGAAACCGCAGCACCCGGTCGTTGTTGCTGTCCGCAATATACAACCACCCGTCGTGCACCCGCACCCCATGCGGCCGATCAAGTTCCGTCTCCAACGGACTCCCGCCAATCGCATCCCCACTCGTCCCCGGAACACCCGCCACCAGATAAATCCGCCCCTCCTCCGGCACATACTTGCGAATCACATGATTCTCGGTATCGACAATCAACACGTTGCCCGCGGGATCAATGCACGCATGCTTCGGCCCGAACATCAAAGCACTCAACGCATCTTCACCACCGTCCCCGCCATAGCCTTTCTTTCCTGACGCGTTCACCACCGTCCGTATCTTCCCGTCCTTCCCTACCACCCGTAACGCATGCCCCTCGCGCGAAACAATGTATATATTCTCATCCGCATCCACCGCCACCGCCCGAGGCCCAGGCAACGATGCCTCAAGCGCCCCCGTCCCATCATCCGGCCTCAACTTCTCCCCGTTCCCCACCACCGTCCGAACCGTTCCGTCCCCCGTGTCGAACACCCGAATGCGCCGGTTCTTCAAATCCGCGAGATAAAGTAAACTCTCGTCGGCATTGAACGATACCGCGAACACTCCCGATAGCTGCGCCTCGTCTCCCGGACCGCCGTCTCCGGAATAACCGCTCTCACCCGTCCCCGCGACGGTCTCCAGCCCCCCGGTCTCCCCATCGATCTTCCTTAACCGATGATTAAACGTATCCGCCAGATACAAATCCCCGTTCGCCGCCATCGCCAAATCATGCATCCCGTTAAAATGCGCCCCCGCCGGATCACTCCCGTCGCCACTCGCCACGTCGCCCCCCCTCGGATCCGTCTTCGCCGCCACGCCCGCAATAAAACTCAACTCACCCCCAGGAGTCAGTTTGAACACCCTATTCGAACTCGTGAATTCCACCCCGTACAAATTCCCCGCCTCATCAAAACAAACACTAAAAGGCTCCCGAATCTCTTCGTCCACAACCACCTCAACCTCCTGCGCGCCCGCCGGTATCAGCAACGCCAAACTAAAACTCACGACCTTCCCCAACTTCATCACTCTCTTCATAACAACAGTTCCCTTCCCCTAATTACTCCCCGACTCATCCCCCTCTGGCAACTCCAATCCTGCCTTCTCCCTACGCAACGTCTCGTATATCTCGGCCTCGAGTTCCTCCGCATAACGTTCAGTCGCCCTCAAGCCCGTCACGTTCCGAGCAAACCACTCCTCGAAAGCCCCCTCATCGCCCTCAAATTCGTATCGTTTCGCCTTAACCTCATACCAGCCGGCACGGGCGGGTCTTACTGCCTCCTCATAACGCGCCGCATTCATCTCCGCCACATCCCCTTCCCAAATTCCCTCCTCCACCACGTCCGCCTCCTCCAGCCGCTCCAACAAGGAACGCACAAGAATCTCGTCCCCCGCCAAAGTCAGATGCACACCGTCCTCAGTCAGGGAAAACAGCTCATCGCCCTCCCGTCCAAGCACCGTCGTCTCGGCCAAAGGACCATGCACATCCACATAACGATACCCCCGCTCGCGACTCTTCTCCCTCAACCATTCCCCGTAACGCCGCAACACCCGGTCATAGTCGTCCGCCTTCGCGTCCCACTCGTCTCCAGCCTCCGCCGTCGCCCGGCGCGACTGCGCCACGTCAAACAACGTCGGACTCACAAGGATTACTTCAACCCCTTGCCCCTCCAAACGATCCAACAACGCCCCCATCCCCGCAGTAAACCGCCCGAACAACTTCTCATCAAAACCCCGCATCCCCCCGTCATTCATCCCCATCAAGACAAACGCATGATCCGCATCAAACGAGGCAATATCCGCGTCATACCGCGCCAATACATCTCCCACCCGATCCCCGCGCACCCCCGCATTCCGAAAAAACAAACGCCGCTCCGGATACGTCCGATGACAATACGTCTCCAGTAATCGTGGATAAGCCCCGGAATGCGTCAGGCTGTCCCCAATAAACACAATCCGATCCCCGTCTTTGAACCCAAGCCCCCGCTCCAATTCCCTCTCACCACAACCCGCGAACAACCCGGTCAATGCCAACGCCACAAATCGTACCAAGACACCGCCGCTCATCGCTCGGACCTTAACACGCTTCCCACCCGCGCGCGATCCCCTTAACGACGACGGCGCAGTCCCAAGAACCCCGCCATCATAACCAACATCGCCGCCGTCGGCTCCGGCACGATCGTCAACGAAGGATACAAAAACTGGCGCCCCGCATAGTCGTCGTTCGCCAACTCCAGCAATATCCCGTCGCCGTTACTCTCCATCAAAATCGTCGGCTCGTTCCCCGCGCCGATATCCAATACCCCCTCCGGGATCAAGAACTTCGTCAACCCCGCCGACCCCTCCGGATCAAACGGATCAATCAGTGTCGCAAACGAATTCGAGAGCGTCGCAATCTGCGTCGCCGGGCTCGTATCGTCATAGTTGTCATCATACCAATCACTCACCAGCCCGTCGTCGTTGAAAGGATTCGCATCAAACGTGTCCTGATCAATGTCCACATCCCCCAAACCCAAAGTATGACCAATCTCATGCGTCAAGACCCGCTGAAATGAATCCCCCGTCCACGTCGTCCCCGGCGCGTTGTTCATCTCGACCTGCGACCCGACAATCACATCCCGGCCATGATTCGTCTTGCCCGAAGTCAATGTAATCACATCTCCTCCCCATATCTCCGTCCACACCTCCACCCGGCCCGCGCGATTCGTGTTGCCCAGGTCGCTCGAAAACAAATTGATCTCCGCACCCTGCCTCCCATCACCAAAGACCACCGACGTTCCAAAATCCTCTACAAAATAAACATCCGTCGTCAGCCCCGTCGTCGGATCCGTGGCCTCCCAAGCCGAAAATGCCGCCGCCACGATCGCCGCAAATTCCGCCGAACTGGTGCCGTCCGTAAACGTAAAATCCCCATACCACGTCGCCAAATCACCCCCCTCCACCGAATACCGCAACCCCCCATCCAAGGAACGCTCCACCGAGGTCCCAAAGACATTCCGCGGCGCCGCATCCCAACGCCACGCCCGCTGACTGATATCCTCCCCCAACGGCACAAATCCCCCCGCGTCCGGGCTCAGTAAAATGAACCCGATAGCCACGACTGCTATACGCTTCATATATTTAATAAAAGTTAATTAAACCATGAAGAAGCGCACTCGTCAAGCGAGCAAAACCTTACAAAAACCCCTCGTAACTCGCTATTTAATAGCCAGTTACATAACTCACAGCGATCCTCTTACGCTAGGACGTCTTCCACCACATGCCCATGCACGTCCGTCAGCCGGAACTGCCGCCCCTGATACCGGAACGTCAACCGCTCATGATCAATCCCCATCAAATGCAATAAGGTCGCATTGAAATCATGAATATGAACCCCGTCACGCGCCACCCCATACCCCAACTCATCCGTCTCCCCATGCACATGCCCCCCCTTCGTCCCGCCACCCGCCATCCACACGGTATACGCCTCCTTGTGATGATCACGCCCGATCTTCACTTCGTCCCCCCCACTGTTCGTCCCCTGCCCCATCGGCGTCCGCCCAAATTCCGCCGACCACACCACTAACGTGTCATCCAGCATCCCCCGGTGCTTCAAATCCTTGATCAAAGCCGCAATCGGCTGATCCACTTCCTTCGCCTTGTTCGGCAATCGCGAAAAGACACTATTGTGATGGTCCCAGCCCTGGTCAAACAACTGCACAAACCGCACCCCGCGCTCAACCATCCGCCGCGCCAATAAACAATTGTTCGCAAAACTGGTCTCACCCGGCTTCGTGCCATACATCTCGTGAATCGCTTCCGGTTCCCCCCCGATGTCCATTAACTCCGGAACCGAACTCTGCATGCGATACGCCATCTCATACTGACCAATCCGCGTCGCAATCTCCGGATCCCCGATATCCGCCAATCGCATCTCATTCAATCGCTTCACCGAATCCACCGCCTTACGCCGATCCGCAGCACTCACGCCCTGGGGATTGGAAAGAAACAATACGGGATCCCCCTTGCTCCGAAATTCAATCCCCTGGTGAATCGTCGGGAGAAAACCACTCCCCCAGGCACTGTTCCCCGCTCCCAATACCTGGCCCGTAACCAAGACGACAAAGGCCGGTAAGTTCTCGTTCTCGCTCCCCAAACCATACGACATCCACGACCCCACACTCGGCCGCCCAAATCGGGGGAACCCCGTCAACGAAAACATCTGCGCCGGCGCATGATTGAACTGCTCGGTGTGCAGCGTGCGAATAAAACAAAGCTCGTCCGCCACCCCCTGCAAATGCGGCATCAGATTCGATATCTGCATCCCACTCTCACCACAGCGCTTGAAGGCAAATTGATCGTCGTCCGGCGTCCCCAACAAGGACGGCTGCTCCCGGATAAATGCGAGCTGCTTCCCCACAAAAAACTCGTCCGGACAAAGCTGCCCGCTCCGCTTTTGCAACTCCGGCTTGTAATCAAACAAATCCAGGTGCGACGGCGCTCCCACCATGTGAATGTAGATCACGCTCTTCGCCCGCGGCGCAAAATGCAGCCCGCGGCGCAATATTGCATCCTCCGAGGCCGCGTTCGCTTCCGCCTGAAACATCGACGACAACGCATACCCGCCAATTCCAAATCCCGCCCGCTGAAACAACTGCCGGCGACTCAATCCTTGCACCTCTTCTTCTACATTTCTCATGTCTCAGCCTTTCGTAATCGTTTCATCCAGGTTCAACAAAATGCTCGAAAGATGCAGCCAAGCCGCCAATTGCGGAGCGGCCACCCCGGCGGGAGGCTTCACCACTTCACTCGCCCCCGCAATCACCTGCTCCGCCACTTCCGGGTTCGCTTCATAATAACCAAGCCGCTCCCGGTAAATGGACTCTAAATACTGCCCCTCGCCCTCGCTCGGTCTCCGACTGAACACCAATTCATAAGCCCAGGATAATCGCTCGCCCACGGAGGCATCCGGCCGCTCCACAATCAAGCGCGACGCCAAACCAAATGCCATCTCGACATACGCCGGATCGTTCATCAAGGTCAACGCCTGTAACGGCGTGTTCGTCCGCGGCCGTTTCACAACGCAACTCCCCCGATCCGGCCCGTCAAAATTCACAAAACTCGGGTAAGGCGCCGCCCGCCGCCAGATCACATAAATCCCCCGGCGAAAACGATCCTCGTCTTCCGCATCCACCCACTTCGGCTCGTTGCGCCCCACCTGACGCCACATGCCAGGCGGCTGATACGGCATGATCGGTTCACCCCTCATTTTCGTCGACAACAAACCACTTACCGCCAAGGCATTGTCCCGAATCATCTCCGCACTCATCCGAAAGCGCGGCCCGCGCGCCAAATACCGGTTCCCGGCATCCTCCTCAAGCAAATCAGGGGTCAGCGCCGCATCCTGACGATACGTCGCCGACATCACCATCCGCTTCAAAATATGCTTCATCGACCACCCCGACTCCACAAACTCCACCGCCAGCCAATCCAATAACCCCGGATGCGACGGTGGCTCCGACTGCGTACCGAAGTCTTCCACCGTCGATACAATGCCTTCCCCGAAAATCTCCGCCCACCAGCGATTCACGGTCACCCGCGCGACCAACGGATTCTCTGGACTTACCAGCCACTTCGCCAATCCCAACCGATTCTTCGGCAACGACGGATCGATCGGCGGAAGCACCGCCGGCGTCGCCGCATCCACCGCATCCCCCAAGTCCAAATAGTTGCCCCGCTTCATGATCTGCGTCTCACGCGGTTCCTCCATCTCCACCATCACCAGGGTCGTCGGGGCCGCCACTTCCTTGAGTCGCCGCTCCGCCGCCGCAATCTGGGCATCCACTTTCTTTACCTTCGGATTACTCTCCGCATAGTACGCATCAATCGCTCGCCGCTGTTTGTTGTTCCGCTTCTTCTCTTCCAATTTCAAAGCCTCCGCCACGTCTTCCGGCATACTCAAGATCGCCCCTTCTCCCACCAGGGCCGATATCCGCGGCCGGCCAATCGTGCGCCCCCTCCCGTAATTCTGATCCAGCGTAAACGTAAACGTCGCCCCCTCACTCGAACCCACCGCCTCCGCAGTCTCAAAAACCGCCCAATGCGGCTTCCCAAATTGAGGCCCGATCGCCCACCCCGTCTTCGGGTCACCATCAATCGCCTTCTCCACTTCCCATTTCACCTGAGAAAAATCCGCCGTCGCCGAATGCAACGGGATCGACCGAGCCTTCCGCTCCCCCTTCTCACGCACCTCCACGCCAATCTCACTCAGGATGAAGTTCGCACGCTTCGCGTCCCCACGCCCCGGCCCATCACCCGGAATCTCCGGATGCGTCAAAGCCTCAACCCGAAACCCGTTGATCCCTTCCAAACTCGTCTCCGCGGTGATCGTGTAAACCACCGATCCCGGCACACGCCCCGTCACCAATACCGACTGATCTTTCAATATCCGGAAATCCTCACCCCCGTTGCTCTCAAACGAGGCCACATCCAAAACGGTCCACTCCGGCGGATTCGCCAAGGCCGCGCGCATCCGCTCCTCCCACGCATCCCGACCGTCTACCTCGCTCCCCATCAACTCGTCTCGCTCCGCCCGCAATGAAATCAGCAACGTTTCTACTTCCTCGCGCTTCTTCTTGTCCGCCTCCCCCATCGGCAGTTCCATCTTCGGACCGTAAAAGCTGAATTGCACACCCTTCCCTCCCGGATTCTCCACTTCCAGGGGGGTGTTGTTGAAATACGCATACATCCCGTAATAGTCCTCCATCGTGAACGGGTCATATTTGTGGTCATGACACTGCGCGCACTCCAAGGTCGCCCCCAACCAAACCGTCCCCGTGGTGTTCACACGATCCACGACCTGGTTCACCCGGTTCTCCTCAGGGTGCACCCCCGCCTCCACATTACACGTCACCGTCCGGTGAAATCCTGTCGCAATCTTCTGGTCCACGGTCGCGTTCGGCAGTAAATCCCCCGCCAATTGCTCAATCGTAAACTGGTCAAACGGCATGTCGGCATTCAACGCGTCAATCACCCAGTCCCGATACGCCCAGCTGTCCCGCAATTGATCCGCCTGAAAACCGTTCGAATCCGCATAGCGCGCCAGGTCCAACCAAGGACGCGCCCAGCGCTCGCCAAAACGCTCCGACTTCAACAATCGATCCACGACCTTCTCATACGCACGCGGCGACTCATCCGCCAAAAACGCTTCCACTTCCTCCGGCGTCGGCGGAATCCCCGTCAAATCCAATGAGACCCGCCGAATCAATGTCCGCGCATCCGCCTCCGACGACGGCTTTAATCCCACCTCCTTCAAGCGCGCCCTGACAAACCCATCAACTTCGTTTCCGCCCCGCGGCACTCCCGCCACCTCGGGACGCTCCGGCTCGACATACGCCCAATGCTCCGCATACTCCGCCCCTTCCTCAATCCATTGCTTGATCAGTTTCTTCTGCGCCGCCGTCAACCGACGGTTCGACTTCTTCGGCGGCATCAAATCACCATCGTCCGCATCCAAGATCATCCGGTAATACACTTCGCTCGCATCGGCATCCCCGGGAACCAACCCATGATACCCCCCCAAATCCGCCTTCGCCGCTTCTTCAACATCCAGTCGAAAATCCGCTTCCCGCGTCTCCTTGTCCGGCCCGTGACAATGAAAGCAGTTCTCGGATAAGATGGGACGGATATCCCGATTGAAATCAATCTCGCCCGCACCCAAGATCGCCCACGGCCCCATCCCCAACCATAAAACCACCCACGCCCACCCTAAATACCTAAATCCCCCCCCATCAGGCCACCGCCCGATCCCGCCCCATATTGACGCTCCAAAGATTTCATGACTCCTTAACCCTACCAAAGCCCCCCAGCCAATTCTATTACGTGTTTACGTAGGTGCATCCCCGCCCCGTTCCACGTTACTCTTGTCACCCCAATATGCGGCATCTTCAGGCCATTCCGAGCAACTCACCCCCAAGAAAACGGACCCCGGGCGCCGTTTGTTGCATCGCCTTCTGCACGCTCTTCGCTCCGCTCCTCTGCCCGGCTCCCGCCACCGCCACCGATTCGCCCGCACCACCCACGGAAGGCATGAACACTTCCGATCTCAAGACCCGTCTCGACTCCCTCAAAACAGAACTCGATACGCTCCCGCGCAAACCGCTCGGACCAAAAGGCGGCACCTTCGGCTACGCGTCGAATACCCGCTCCGAACTCCTGCCCGATCCCCCCAAATGGGTCACCATCGACCTCGGAGAAATTGTCGACCTCGAGGAAATCTTTCTCATCCCCGCCGTGCTCGTCCGCGCCGATCGCACGGAAAAATCATACGGCTTCCCAAAACGATTCAAAGTCGATATCGCGACCGATCTCGAGTTCTCAGACGCCGTGACGGTCCTCGATGCCTCCCGGGAACCCTACCCCCAAACCGATGGCTACCCCGTCCGTATCCCCGTCAATAACATCGGCACCCGATTCATCAAAATCACCGCACTCGAACTCCACCCGCAACCCCAAACACAAACAAAAGATCACGGCTTCTTCGGGCTCGCCGAGGTGCTCGCTTTCGCCGGACCCCGCAATGTCGCCCTGGGAAAAGAAGTGACTGCCTCCGACCACATCGACAGCCCGCCCTATTGGAACCCCGCTTATCTCGTCGACGGTTTCTCCCCGCTCGGTCAGCCCCGCACCGCCACGGACTCGCGCTCCAGTGATTTTCGCTCCCGAAGCCAGGACTCCCCGGACGCCGATTTCTCGGTGACCGTCGATCTCGGCAATTTCTACGTCATCGACGAAATCCGACTCTTCCCCGCGCACGCGCGAATGAATTTCGCGTCCTTCCTCGACTACGGCTTCGGGTTCCCCCTCCGCTTTAAGGTCGAAATCTCCCACCAACCCGACTTCGAATCCTCGGATCTCGTGTTCTCCGAACTCGACGCCGATGTCTTGAGCCCCGGCGACAATGTCTTCTCCATTCCCGTCCCCTCCCGCAGCGGTCGCTACGTGAGACTCTCGGTCGCCAAACTTCCCCAAATACCAGAGACCGGCGAATACCGCTTCGCCCTTTCCGAACTCCAAGTCATCGCCCAAGGACGCAATGTCGCCCTCGGAAAAGACATCATCGTTTCAAAATCGCTTCCCAGGAACGAAACCTCACCCAACCCCCTTGTCGATGGCCTTGTGCGCGACAGCCGCATCCTCGCCGTCCGCGACTGGCTCGGCGGCCTCGCCCGGCGCCTCGAGGTTTCCAACGAACTCAGCGCGCTCGAAACGCTCATCGAACAACGCACTGTCGCCCAATCCGTGACGCTCCGCTGGACCCTCGCCCTCGCCCTCGCCGCGGTCGCCGCACTCGCGCTCCTTCTCCTGCTCAATCGCCAATCCCGACGTCGCCATATCGCAAGCATCCGCGAACAAATCGCGTCCGATCTCCACGACGAAATCGGAAGCAACCTCGGCAGCATCGCGCTCACCAGCGAGAGCCTCGCCAAAAGCCCCTCCCTGCCTGAAGACGATCGCTCACGCCTTTCCGAAATTGCCGGCACCGCGCGCGAAAGCTCCCAAACCATTCGCGATATCGTTTGGCTCCTGAATACCAAGGCCGACGAAGGCGACCTCATCCTCCGCCTGCGCCAAACCGCCGCCCGCATGCTCGGCCACATGAACTATTCCTTTGATGTCCCCTCCGAAGAACCCGCCCATCGCATCCCCCTGGAAATGCGCCGACACCTCCTCCTCTTCTTCAAGGAAGCCCTCCACAATCTCGTCCGCCACGCCCACGCCAAAGAAGCCGCGATCCAGGTGTCCGGACAAAACGGAGCCCTGAAGATGATGATCCGCGACAATGGCGTCGGTATCCCCGATGCTCAAAACCCCGATCAACTCCAACAACTGAAATCTCGGGCCAAAAAAATACCCGGCCAACTCACCGTCGAAAGCGCACCCGATCAAGGCACCACGCTGAACCTCTTCGTCAATCTCCCCGGCACCTGACCCCATGCCTCATCAGCACACCAAACTTCTCATCATCGAAGATAACTCCAGCTATCGAACCGCCCTTCGCTACGCCCTGGAATCGGAAGACGATATCGAATGCCTCGATGCCTGCCAATCGTACGAGGCCGCGCAACCCATTCTGCAATCCGACAACGTCCCCAACGTCATCCTCCTCGACCTCGGACTGCCCGGTAAAAGCGGCCTCGAAGCCATTGCCGAGATCCGCGCTTCCCTCCCCGATACCCACATTCTCGTGCTCACCCAGTTCGACGATAAACCAAAGGTCTTCCAAGCCATCAGCGAAGGAGCCTCGGGATACCTGCTCAAAACCTCACCCACCGAAGAGATCATCAAGGGCATCTGCGAAGTGATGAACGGCGGCGCACCGCTTAACGCCCAAATCGCAAAGATGGTCCTCACGACCTTCAACACCTCACCCCCCACCCAATCCGATACCGACCTGACCTCACGCGAATCGGAGGTCCTCCGTCTCCTCAGCGACGGCTTTATCAAAAAGGAAATCGCCGACCAACTCGACATCAGCTATCACACCGTCGACATGCACGTGCGCAACATCTACAAAAAACTACAGGTCCACAACCTGTCCGGCGCCGTCGCCAAAGCCCTCAAACGAGGCCTCCTTTAAACCCGCCACCCCCTGGCTCGCCTCTCCCCTCCCTCTCCAACCCCCAACCCTCTCTCTTCTCGAAATCAAGCCCCGCTCTCCCCTGCGCCAACGCTCCCGCGCGCCAACGAGCGCGCGAAATCCGGATGCAACGTCACGTTGCCGCCTCTTTAAACTGCGTGACCATGCCGCTGATCGTTTCCTTGGCATCGCCATAGACCATCCGGCAGTTGTCCCGAAAAAATAATCGGTTCTCCAATCCCGAAAACCCTTTCCCCTGCCCCCGCTTCAACGCATACACCGTGCGCGCCTCGTGCACATTAATGATCGGCATCCCATAGATCGGACTCGCCGGATCCTCACCCGCAGCAGGATTCACCACGTCGTTCGCCCCGATCACAATCGCCACGTCCACGTTGGCCATGATCGGGTTCACGTCGTCCATCTCCTTCAACTGATCGTAAGGCACGTCCGCTTCCGCCAGCAAAACGTTCATGTGCCCCGGCATCCGGCCGGCCACCGGATGAATCGCATACATCACTTCCGCCCCGTTCTCCTGCAAAATATCGCCCAATTCCTTCACCACATGCTGCGCCTGCGCCACCGCCATCCCGTATCCCGGCACAAAGACCACCGTCTGCGCCGCCTCCAGGACGTAATAAGCGTCCTCCACCGACGCCGGCTTCATCTCCCCTTCCACTGCCGTGCCACCCCCACCGCTCGCCGCGCCAAACCCGCCAAAAAACACGTTCGCCAGATCACGATTCATCGCCTTGCACATGATCACAGTCAAAATCATCCCGCTCGCACCCACCAGGCACCCCGCCACGATCAACACGTTGTTCAAAATCACGAACCCGGCCGCCGCCGCCGCCAACCCGGAACAACTGTTCAAAAACGAGATCACCACCGGCATGTCGCCACCGCCGATCGGAATCACCCCCAACACCCCCAACAAAAGCGATAGTGCAATGATCCCATACAAATACGTCGGTGTTCCCGGATTCAAAACCATCAACACCGCCAGCACCAATATCCCCGCCAACACCGCGCCGTTGATCGCCTTCTGCCCCGAAAACAAGGTCGGACTCCCGCCCAACTTCCCACTCAGTTTCAAATAAGCGATCAAACTCCCCGTAAACGTGACCCCGCCAATCAAAATCGCCGCCGCAATCGCTCCCGAGGTAAAACTCGCCATCCCCGGCGCGCCCGCGAACACATCGTCCCATCCCGCCTTGGAATTCCGCGCATGCTCGCCCCAGCCCACCAATAAACTCGCCAGCCCGCCAAACCCGTTGAACAACGCCACCATCTCAGGCATCCCCGTCATCTGCACCATCCGCGCCGCCAACGCCCCGATCGCACCTCCCACCACCATCGCCGCAATCACCCACTGGTAACTCACAATGTCTTTCGACAACAAAGTCACCACAACCGCCAACAGCATCCCCAAGGACGACAACATATTTCCCCGGCGTGCCGTCGTCGCAGAGCCCAGCATCTTGATCCCGTAAATGAACAGGATCGACGCAACGATGTAACTGATCTGAATGATTGAATCCATCACACCGACTACTTCTTGTCCTTTTTCTTCCCGTGAAACATACCCAGCATCCGGTCCGTCACCAAATAACCGCCCACCACGTTGATCGACGCAAACATCACCGCCGCTACCCCTAGCACAGCTCCCATCCCACCGCCCTCACTGCCGCCGGCCAACAAGGCCCCCACAATCGTGATCCCCGAAATCGCATTCGCCCCCGACATCAACGGCGTGTGCAGCTGCGATGGCACCTTCGCAATCAGCTCGAAGCCCAAAAAGGCCGCCAATACAAAAATGAACAATAGCAATACCAGTTCCATCAGTCGTCTCCTCTCATTATCGCTTCTTCCACGACTCGTTGATCTCCCCGTCCCGCACCACGAGACAGCCCTTCAACAACTCGTCCTCCGCATCCAATTTCAATTCCTTCGCCTCCTTGTCCCAGAAATGATCCACGAAATTGTGGAGGTTCGCCGAATACATCGCGCTCGCATCCGCCGATACCAACCCCTCCAGGCGCCCGATCCCAATAATCCGCACGCCATTGTCCGTCACCACCTCCTCGTCCAACACGGTCCCCTCCACGTTCCCGCCCGATTCCGCCGCCAAATCCACGATGATACTCCCCGCCTTCATCCCCTTCACCACGTCCTCTTTGATCAAAATCGGCGACTTCCGCCCGAACAACTTCGCCGTCGTAATCACGACATCCGACTGCGCACACACTTTCCCCTGCTCCTGCCGCTGCGTCTCCAACTGCTCCGGCGTCAATTCCTTCGCGTACCCCTGCGCCGTTCCCCCCGTCTCTCCCAAATCAATCCGCAGCGCTTTGGCACCTAACGACTCCGCCTGCTCCAAAGCCTCCGGCCGCACATCAAACGCCGTCACCCGCGCCCCGAGTCGCTTCGCCGTCGCAATCGCCTGCAATCCCGCCACCCCGATCCCCAACACAAAGTAATTCGCCGGAGAGATCGTCCCCGCGGGTGTCATCATCATCGGCAAAATCTTGTTCATCCGCTCCGCCGCTACCACCACCGCCGAGTAACCCGCAAGGTTCGCCTGGCTGCTCAAGGCATCCATCTTCTGCGCCAAGGTCGATCGCGGCATCATTTCCAGGCTCACCGCGTTCACCTTCCCCTTCGCAAAGGCCGATAACAAATCCCCCCGCTCAAATACGTTCAAAAAGCTGATGTGCAGCGCCCCTTCCTTCATCGCACCAATCTCGTCCGCGTCCGACGCGTCCACCCGCATCACCATATCCGCGCTCTTCAGACTTCCCCCCCGATCCGAGCTCACCGATGCCCCCGCCTCCTCATAGGCCGCATCCGGATAGTCCGCCTTCACCCCCAAGCCCGCCTCCACAACCACTTCGCAGCCCAAGTCCACCAGCCGCTTCACACTCGCCGGTACCAGCGCCGCCCGCCGCTCCTTTTCGTCACTCTCCTTTGGAACAAATATCTGCATCTAAACGTAAAAATAAGGCGCCAACCTAAAGGGTTTAACTAGATACACCCACGCCGCTACACCGTTCGGTGTGAATTTAATTTAAAAATTACACTGTACAGTTTGTTTGTATGGTGTAATAATTTCAGATTATTAAGTTGTACACCATACAAACAAACTGTACAGTGTATGGAATTAATCTCACACACGTACAGTTACACAAACTTAACTTTATCATTAACACTGTAAGAATGCCTAACCCTAAGTGATCAACCCTCGTT
>JBCCIR010000035.1:0-39281 GCA_039028175.1 Verrucomicrobiota bacterium | reverse complement strand
TGCCCCTCCCAATCCGCCACCACGCTCTCCAACTCATCCTCCCGCAACCGCCGCGCCCACTCCAGGTCCCGCTCTAATCGCTCCTCCCGCTCCGCCTTATCACGCAACCCCGGATGCGCCGACACAATCACGGCCCCCGTCCACAACCCCGGCCGCTCCAATAACGCATGCAATCCCAACCGCCCTCCCATCGAATACCCTAACAAGATTGCCTCATCGTCCTCCGCGGCTTCCACCTCATCACAGAAACCCTTCGCCCACTCCTCGAACCCCGCTTCTCGCTCCCACAACTCCACCCCCCTCACGGATATCCCCGCCTCCTCCAATCCCTCCCAATCCCCCGCACACCCCATCATCCCATGCAAAGCCCAAATCATTCGTCACTCCCCCAACAACAAAAACCAATGCCTAAGAACCAACCCCAACCTCCAACACCACATCGCCATCCCCCAATTCCACCCCCTCCTCTCCCGACCAACGCACATACTTCATCCCCCACATCGCCGCCCACCCCTCAAACGACACCCCATGCGGATTCTCAATCAATCGCACCGCCCCTTCCCCCAACCGCTTCACCGCCGGCAGTCGCGAAAAAATCTTCCCACCCCCATTGTTCATCACAACGATCCGCCGCCGCCCTTCCCCCAACTGCCCCAACACCCAGGGCGCCGCCAAGTCATACAACACGGTCAAATCCCCGAAAATCCCCCAAGCCTCCGCCGCCCCCTCACTCACCCCCAGGAAACTCGACAACTCCCCGTCAATCCCGTTCGCCCCACGATTCGCATACACCCCGCCCCCATAACCCCTTACCCGCTCGGCCGCCACATCCCACTGCCGAATCGGCAAACTATTGCCCAGAAACACCCGCGCCCCTGCCCCCATCATCCCCGAAATCTTACGCATCAACGCCAACTCGCCCGCCGGTTCCGCCGCCAATACCTCCTCCAGCTGCGCCGCGCCCGCCCGATCCAATTCCATCACCGACTCGCCAAATCCCGCCCGCAACTCGCCCGCCTTCGAAACCACGTCCCCCACCCTCCCCCACACCATCTCCGAATGCCGCGCCAACCCCGGATACCCGAACGGGGTCACCGATAACACTTCCACCTCCTCCTTCGCGTCCTCCAAGTCCCGCCAGAACCGCACACTCGGCACCCCACCCAAACGCAACACCTTCTTCCACGCATACGAACCCCAAGCCGCCTCCGGACTCCGCAACAAGAGCGACCGCAACCGCTCATCCTCCCGCAAGTTCGATATCCCCTCCGCCCAAACCGGTGCCCCTAACTCCAATAAAAACTCGATCACCGCTTCCCGCTCGCCCATTCCCAGCGCCCCGACCATCACCAGCAAACGCTCGCTCTCCGACAAGAACCGCCCCAAAGCCCCCTCGTCCATCGGCATCATCCCTAGCATTGACCCCCCTCTTCCCGATTCTTCCTTCAACGCTGCCGCTCCCTCCGCCGCCGCATCCGCCATCCCATCCCCAGGCTCCGGCAAACAAACGTTCACATGCAGCGGACGCATCCCCGACCATTCCTCCAGCGAAATCGCTCCCTCCGAGTAATCCACACACATTTCCGCGTAACCCCCAAAAATCCCCATCTGGTCAATCACCTGGGGCGCCCCGCTCCGCCGAAAAATCACCGGCCGGTCCGCCGTAACCGCCACCAACGGCAACCCCTGATAATGCGCCTCCACCATCGCTGGTAACAATTCCGCCACCGCCGTCCCCGAAGTCGTCACCACACCCACACGATCACCCGTGACTTGCATCCGCCCCAATGCGAAAAATCCCGCACACCGTTCTTCCGGAAAATTCCAAACCCGCACCTCGTCCCCCAAAGCATCTAACAAAAGCACTAACTCGAGGTTCCGCGCACCGGAACACACACAAAATTCCCGCACCCCCGCACGCAATAAGGCGCGCATCACCGCTACTGCCGCTGTGTCTTCGCCGCTCACAAGGATAACAAACGCTTCACCGATTCACGCTTCAAGGCCAACTCCCGCCACTCTCGCTCCAGGTTGCTCTCCTCGATCACGCCCACCCCGGCGGGCAAACAAACCGCGTCCCCACACCAGCTCACATGCCGAATCGACACCACCGCCCGGAACGAACCCGCGTGATAGACCCCAAACGGCGCCCCGAATCGCGGCGGCGCCTCCAATCGCTCCCGGTATTGTTGCAGCTTGCGCAAAGACTCCATCGACCGCGGGAACGCCCCCAGCGCCGGGGTCGGATGCAGCCGCTGCACCAAGCCCTCAATCTTCCGCGGCCGCGCCAAAACCAATTCAATCCGGGTCAAAAAATGAACCAGCGTCCCCAAATCCATCGCCTCACGCGCCTCGCGCGTCACCACTCCCAAATCGGCCAGGTGCTGAATAATATGCTGCGCCACCAATTCATGCTCCTCGATCTCCTTCGCATCCGTCTCAAATTCCTCCCGATCCGCCGTCGCCGCCGTGCCCGCCAAGGCCATCGTCTTCACGCAATCCCCCGATAAGGTAAACAACTCCTCCGGCGTCGCGCCGATCATCCCTTCCTTCCCCTCGACAAAGCCATACCGAATCATCGGACCCGTCACCGACGCCAAACGCGCCGTCCACTCCCGCGCATCCCCCTCCCCGATTCTGCCACGCTCGGTAATCACCGGCACCGACTTCCGAATGCTGCCATCCGCAATCTCCCGCTTCACCTCATCAAACACTTCTTCGAAATCTCCGGGCTCCAGCTTCTCCCACTCGACCCTCGCCCCTGCCACACCCGCCGCATCTCCAGCACCGAAAAACTCCTCCACCCCCACTACCTCAAAACGCGCCGGCACTTTCCACGGTCGCTCGTCCCCCAGTTCGAAGTCGTTCACATAGAAGGCATCCGCCCCATCGGGCAATTCCGCCACGGCCTCGAATCCCCCCGTTCCCACGGCAAACCGCCCCGGTGAAACCTCAAGGAACCCAAATCCGTCTTTGCCTTCCGTCATCATCACTCGCCCTTCAAACACTGATTACGGACCAATGGCAACGCCCGATTCTCCAATCCACCCCCTTCCCGGCTCCGCCATAGACTTTCCCGTTGCCATTTGCTACCGTGTTCGACCATCCTCCCCTCCGCCTCCCACGATTCCTTAAATGGCCGCGAAGAAAAAGTCGACAGACCCATCCCCGTCTTCTTCGCCCGATCCCGAAGACGATAACGCCCAAAACGTCGCCCTCATGCTCCGCACCAAGGAAGGGGACATCGAAGCCTTCCAACTACTCGTCGAAAAACACCAGTCCGCCGTCATCGGCACAGTCGCCAAGATGATGGGCAGCGCCAACGACGCTGAAGACCTCGCCCAGCAAGTCTTCGTCCGCGTCTGGAAATCCGCACACCGCTACGAACCTAAAGCCAAGTTCACCACCTGGCTCTTCACCATCACCCGAAATCTGGTCTTCAACGAATCGCGCAAACGATACCGGAAATCCGAGGTGTCCATGGAGGCCCACGAGGAAACCTACCACGTCTCCACACCGGACGAAGATACCATCCGACCGGACGACGCCACCCTCCAGCAGGAGCTCGTCGAAGCCGTCGACGCCGCCATCCAAAAACTCCCGGAAAAACAACGCATGGCCGTGATCCTCCGCCGATACGAGGACATGCCCTACGAAGAGATTGGTAAAGTCCTCAAACTCTCACTTCCCGCCGTAAAAAGCCTCCTCTTCCGCGCCCGCGCCGACCTCCGCAAACACCTCCAATCATACCTCGACGCGGAAGAGTAAAACCCCCCGTCTCAAACTATCGACGCTCCCATTCCCTCTCCCCCGGGGATTCGCCGGCGCGTGAGCGCCCCAATAACAGCGAAGCCAACCTGGAATAGTTCGCCCCAGGCGAACAAAGGGTTAGGGTGAGGGGAGGGCCCTCCCAAATTGCCCACCCTAAATCCGGCACCCCATTTCCCTTGCCCCAATATCCTTCTTCCCCTAAACCCTCCCCCATGTCCAAGAAATATCCCGACGAAAAAGTCCTCGTCGTCTCCCGCGCTCTCCTCGACGAGATCGGCTCCTTCCAAGGCTTCAACCCCGCCGCCGATCAGTACCTCCCCGCCTTCCTCAAAAAAGAAAACAACTACTTCCTCGACCGCGACGACGCCGAGGACGATCCCTCACACAAACAAATCATCCCCTACGCCATCTTCCACCACCAGGGTCGCCTCCTCCACTACGTCCGCGGTGGAGGCTCCGGGGAAAAACGCCTCGCCGCAAAAGGCTCCATCGGCATCGGCGGCCACATCAACGCCGAGGACGAAGAAGCCGCAAGCCTCGAAAAAGATACCTACCTCACCGGCGTCGAACGCGAAGTCGACGAAGAACTCAACCTCGAATCGGATCACACCCAGTCCATCGTCGGCCTCATCAACGACGACAGCACCGAAGTCGGCTCCGTCCACCTCGGCGTGGTCCACCTCTTCGACCTCGCGTCCGATCAAGTAACCTCAAACGAAGACAATATCGTCGACCTCGCCTTCCTCACCCGCGAAGAACTCAAGGCCCGCCACGATAACCTCGAAACCTGGTCCCAAATCCTCGTCGAAAACCTCGACTCCATCCTCCCCTGATTCCGTCCCATCGGATTCCCCCGAGATCACAGGGCGAAGCCGGTAGGGACGAGCGTCCCGCTCGTCCGCCGCACGCCCAGTGCCCCTCTCGCTCCTGCTTCTCCGACTCACGAAGCCCCAGGTGATCGAAACCGCCCACAAAGCATTACCCCGCCTCACACCTCGTTGTGATAATACACCTTCACAAACTTCATCTGCTTGTCCGCATCATACCCTCGCTCCAAAAAGCCGTCCGCCGCACGAATAAATCCCGAGCTAAATCGCAGCTCCACCCCGGTATCCAAACGCATCCGGCTCTTTAACCGATTCCGCGCCCGCTTCGCCACCGCCGGCGATACCCGAAACCGGTCTTCCAACTCCAACCCCGTTTCCGCCTCGTAATCCGCCTTGTATTCCGAAAATCGATCCGCCAAACCCGGCTCCTCGAACGCCACTTTCCGAAAATCATCGAGGTCGAACGCCTCCGAATCCTCAAGACACGAAATCGCACGGTTCGCCACCTGCATCCGCTCCTCTTGCACCGTCTCTTCGGGTAATCCCTGTTCCGCAAACGAAACACACAGTTCGGAATACCGGCGCGTCAAATAATCCTCGTCCCGCACCGGGATCGCACCTACAAAATCCCGATTCCAAAACTGCGTGTTCCCACTCTTGTCAAAAAGATACACCGTGAACCCTTCCTCCCGGTCGTGATTCACAATGAGACACCCCTTGTCGATCTTGTCCGGATAAATTCCCTGCTGCGTCGTCAACCTCAGGTCCCCATCCTGCTCCGATACCTGCAAAAACGGCACTTTGTTCTCCGACTTGATGATACTTAAAGCCTGCACCGCCTGCCCCTCCACCACCACGTCGTCAATCAAGGCGACACACAAGTCTCCCGCCTTGATATTCGGGTGACTCGATGTCGCATGCAGATGCCGCGCGATCTGCGCCCCCTCTCTTAGCAATCCTTCGTTGTCATCAAAAATCGCCGCCGCATACCCAAATAACTCATTCTCACTCAAATCGGCATGATGATGGAGCTGATGCACCTCCAGGGCCCGAAACGACTTCAAAAAACAATGAGTCAGCAACTCCGCCTCTTCGTCCGCAAATCGACATAGCGTCTTCGACGTCAGCAACTTCTCTTCCCGCGAAGGATTCCCCACCTTCGCCAACATCATCGCCCCCAATGAGGCGTCCTTGAAATCAATCGCCAATCCCATCGTATTACCTAATTCAATTCCTCCGTTTTCGAAGCTCGCCCGCCCGAGCGGGATTCCTCCGGTTCAAATGAATCCCCACGCCCCTCCCGCGCCGGCATCACCGCGCACGCTCCCTTGCAACCAAACAGCTTGCTCAAAACTAGACGGTTCCGACTCACCCACATATACATCACCTCCGCCACCCAGATCACCCCCGGTATCCACAAAAACAACGCCACCGGCACCGCCAAGGGCATTCGCATCGACAAAAAACGAATCGCCCGCGCCCCACGATACCGCTTCCCCTCCGGCGTGACACAGTGAATCGCCTCCAGCAAATCCTCCCGCGTCAAATCCGGCGCCATCGCCGCCGCCCGCTCATCCTTGATCGGCAACAACTCCACGCGATCGAACCAATCCAACCACGTAATCACTTTCATCTGAAACGTGCACAGCGAACAATCGCTGTCATACAAGACCGTATGCTTCTGCCGTTCCGATTCTCCGGCCATCATCCCGCCTTGTTACGCTATCGAAGCCATTAACCGCACCCACAACCGCTGTTCCCGCAGCACTCCGAATCCGCAAAATCCTCCGATGTCGGCACCGATCCCGTTTGCAAGGTCCGCTGCAAATACTTCGTCACCGTCGTGAAAATGTCGTTCATCTCCGCCTCAGAGTTCATAAAGGCATCTGCCACCGGATTCTCCCGCGCCTTCTCCTCCAAATTTTCAAACTCCGTCAAATCAGCACCCGTGGGACCGTCACCCTCGTGCTGCCGCTGACTGATCTCCATCCCCTTCTCATGATACGCCCGATACAAAAGCTGCGCATCTTGATCCTGCAAGAAGGCGACAATCTTGTCCCGCGCCTCCACAAACTTGGGACTGTCCACCACCCACTGACATAGCTCCTGCGCCTTCTCCTCAATGGTAGTCCCTTCCGCCGTTGTCGTCGTATTCATTCCCCCCTATACCCTAGTTCCCCTGCCAACTCAACCTTTCCTCCGGAACACGAAACATTGAGCCTTGAACTCGGAACCCCCACCCCTGTTACGCTGTCCTCCATGAAACACTCCTTGCCGCTTCTCCTTCTGGCACTCTGCCTTTCCTCCCTGCCCGCCGAAACTTCCCCACCCAATGTCTTCCTCATCACCACGGACGACATGAATTGCGACCTCGCCACCTACGGCCATCCGCTCGTCAATTCACCCAACCTCGACCGCCTCGCCGCCCGCGGCCTCCTCTTCGAACGCGCCTACTGCCAATACCCCGTCTGCAACCCCTCCCGTTCATCCTTCATGACCGGCCTCTACCCAGAGTCCACAGGGATTCTCTCCAACGCCGGCCACTTCCGCGAAAACGTCCCCGACGTCATCACCATGCCCCAGCTCTTCCGCAACAACGGATACTTCGCCGCGCGCATCGGAAAGATCTATCACTACGGCGTCCCGCCCGATATCGGCACCGATGGCAAGGACGACCCCCCATCCTGGGAAGTGGTGCGCAACCCCATCGGCATCGACAAAGCCGTCGAACCCGAAATTAAAACCCTCCAAGAAGGAAAATACGGCGGCACCCTCAGTTGGCTCAATGTCCCCAGCAAAGACGAAGACCACACCGACGGCATCGGCGCCACCCAGGCCATCGACCTCCTCGAAACCCATCACCCCGGCAAAACCGGTAAACCCTTCTTCATCGCCATGGGCTTCTACCGCCCCCACACTCCCTTCGTCGCCCCACCTCACTACTTCGACCTCTATCCCACCGACAAAATCGAACCCGTTCTCCTCGATCCCGAGGACCGCGATGATATCCCGACAGCCGCCCTTCCCGATCGCCCCCACCAACTCGAACTCACCATCGACCAACGCAAAGAAATCATCCAGGCCTACTACGCCTCCATCTCCCTCGTCGACACCCAGGTCGGCCGCCTCCTCGACGCCCTCGATCGCCTTGACCTCACGGAAAACACAATCGTCGTCTTCCTCTCGGATCACGGATACCACCTCGGTCACCATGGCCTCTGGCAGAAAAGCGATCTCTTCGAGGGGTCCACCCGCGTGCCGCTCATCTTCTCCGTCCCCATGCCCGGCATGGCCAAAGGGGAAACCACCCAATCCCTCGTCGAGTTGACCGATGTCTATCCCACCCTGGTGGAACTCTGCGGCCTCCCCCGCCCCGATCACCTCCAAGGCGTGAGCCTCGTCCCCATCCTCGAAAACCCCCTCGCCACCGTCCGCGATTCCGCGTACAGCGTCACGGAGTCCCGCACGGTAAAACGCGAAGACAAATCAAAATTCCTCGGCCGCACGATCCGCACCGATCGCTATCGCTACACCGAATGGGACGACGGCGAATTCGGCACGGAACTCTACGACTACGAAAACGACCCGGAAGAGTTCACCAACCTCGCACCCAACCCGGAAAAGGCCGCCCTCGTCAAAAAGCTTCAGCAACAACTCCGCGCACGAAAAAAGGACAGCTCCTCATAGCGGCCCCGGCACATCCAGAACCTCCTCCTCTTCCCGGGGACGAACCACCCGGCGAAACGATCGCACCGCCACAATAATGGCGCCCACCAACAGCAATGCGCTGAAAAAGAAAGCCGCGCCCGGCACTTCGCGCAACGCTCTCGTGCTGATGAAATAACCAAACAAGCCCGTCGCAATCGGCGGCCCCACGATCCCCGCCACACTCATAATACTCGTCAACGTCCCCTGCACCGCCCCCTGCTCGTCCGCACCCACGCTCCGCGAAATCAATCCCTTGATCGCCGGATTCGCCAGGCCACTCAGCGAACCCACCACGATGACCGGATAAAGCATCCACCCCTCCGTCGCCAGTCCATACAACACCAAACTCACGCACCCCATCGCCAATCCAAATACCGCCGTCTTCTTCTCACCCAGCTTCGGCACCACCACTCGAGTCAGGCCCCCTTGTACCAACGCCGCCATCAAACCCACTAAAGCCAACGACATCCCCACCTGCCCCGTCGACCATTCATACCGGTAGGCCGTATACAAGACCCATGTACTCGGCAGAACCTGGTGCGACATGTGAATCAAAAAGAAACTCCCCGATAATCCGAAAACCATTGGATAACGCCGCAAGTCCAACAACGCTCCCACCGGATTCGCACGCTTCCAACTGAACGCCCGCCGGTTCTCCGGCGCCAACGACTCCGGCAACACGAACACGCCATACAACCAGTTCAACAAAGTCAGAATCCCCGCCGCAATAAACGGGACCCGCAACCCGATCTCCCCCAACCACCCCCCGATCGCCGGCCCCACGACAAATCCCAATCCAAACGCCGCCCCAATCAATCCAAAATTCGCCGCCCGCTTCTCCGGTGGACTGATGTCCGCAATATACGCCGACGCCGCCGTGAAATTCGCCCCCGTAATCCCCGCAATCAAACGCCCCACTACGAACCACCAAAGGTTCGGCGCAAAAGCCAGGAGAAAGTAATCCAGCCCGGCACCTAACAAAGAAGCCAAAATTACTTTTCGTCGCCCAAAGCGGTCCGACAGACTACCTAACAAAGGCGCGAAAATGAATTGCATCAGCGAATAAAGCGCCACCAACAACCCATACGTATACGACGCGCGCGCCAGGCCCTTTCCCTGCAATTCCTCCACCAGGGCCGGCAATATCGGAACGACAATCCCAATCCCGACAATCGCGAGAAATAGCGTAATAAAGATAAAAATCAGCGCCGGCTTGCGTCCCATACAGTGCCGCGCACCCTGACACGGATGCACCCCGCTGCCAACGCACATTTCAAGGCGCTTCTTCCGCGCTTCCGCAACGATGTAAGGCCGTCTTCCCTACCAGCCACCCTCCTGCGGCGTCGCCGTCTCCATCATCTCCGCATACCACGCCTTTAACGCCGACAACATCGCCGCCGTCCGCTCCGGCTCTTCCTTCACCAGGTTCACCTCCTCACTCCCGTCCCGATCCAATCGAAACAACTCCAATGTCTCATTCTCAAAAGTCCCCGGCTGCGCCTCCGGATGCGTCACCACCAACTTCCACGGCCCCTCACGCATCGCCTCCGCCCGGTGGCCGCGATTGGAAAGCGACGCCCAATACAACGGCCGCTCTTCCAAACCCCCCTCCCCAAATAACACCGGCGATAAATCCACTCCGTCCATCGCCAATTCCCCCGACTCCACCGCGCCCGCCATCGCCAATAAAGTCGGCATCACATCAATACTGATCCCCACCGCCGCACTCTCCGATCCCGCTTCAATCCGCCCGGGCCACCACGCAATCGCCGGCACCCGGTGCCCGCCCTCGTAAACACTCCCCTTCCCTCCGCGCAAGTCCGGACTCCCGCTCGGAAAATCACGCGACGCTCCATTGTCCGAGAAAAACAAAACAAAAGTATTCTCCGCCAATCCAAGTTCTTCTAACAAAGCGCGAATCTGCCCCACGCCCTCGTCAAGCGGCAAGGTCATCCCTTTGTATTTCTCGAGCCGCGCCTCCTCGCTCGGCGCTTCCCAGCGCACCCAACCCTCCTCCTCCGTCCGCCGCACCGGATCCCCCGGCACCTGCACCGGATTGTGAATCGCTTCGTGCGCCACATACAAACAAAACGGCTCATCCGCATGCTCCCGGATAAATTCCAAGGCATACCGATTGATCAAATGCGTGCAATACCCCTCTTCCTCGACTTCCTCCCGCCCATGCCACCAGTCATGCTTCTCGTGATCCCCGACGTGACTCACGAAATCAATGTTCCCGCTGTGATACCCAATAAACTCGTCAAAGCCATGCTCCTGCGGATGATACTCATCCGAGTTGTGCGGATACCCCTGGTGCCACTTCCCCACCAGGCCCGTCACATAACCCGCCCCCTTCAATACCTCCGCGAATGTCGTCTCGCTTCGCTTCAATCCCTTCCGATGCTCCGGATGATCGCCATGAGGATGAATCACCGCCTCAATCCCGGTCCGCTGCTGATAACGCCCCGTCAATAACCCCGCCCGCGTCGGCGAACACATCGCGCCTGACGAATGAAAATCCGTCAGCCGCATCCCTTCCGCCGCCAGGCGATCAATTTCCGGCGTTTCAAAATACGGATTCCCAAAACAACTAACCCCCGCATACCCCATGTCATCCACCATGATGACGACAAAGTTCGGACGCTCCGACGCCACCCCAATCCCCGATGCCCCCAACACCAATCCCAAAAACAACCAACGAAATGCTCTCATTCCACCAAACTCAACCAATCGCCTCCCCCACACAAGCCTCCCGTCACCACTCCGAAACACGACCGCCATTGACTTTTCCCCGCCCATCAGGCCCGATAGAGCAGATCATGAAATCACTGCCCCTCACCCTGACGCTTGCCGCCCTCTGCTCCTTCCCCACACTGGCCCCCGCCGACGATTGGTCCCAGTGGCTCGGCCCCAATCGCGACGCCACGTGGAACGAAACCGGCATCCTCGAAAAATTCCCCGATGGCGGCCCGAAAGTGCTCTGGCGCACCCCCGTCGCCTGGGGATACGCCGGCCCCGCCGTCGCCGACGCCAATGTCTTCCTCATGGACTACGTCATCGAATCCGGCGAGATCGAAAACAACCCCGGCGCACGCGATATGCTCACCGGCAAAGAACGCGTCCGCTGCTTCGACGGCAAGACCGGCGAAGAAATTTGGGCCCACACCTACGATCGACCCTACGCCGTGTCCTACGGGGGCGGCCCCCGCTGCACCACGACCGTCGCCGACGGCAAGGTCTTCGCCCTCGGCGCCGAAGGCAATCTCTGGTGCCTCGATCAAAAGGACGGCTCCGTAATCTGGAGCCACGACCTCCCCAAAGAATACAACACCGAAACCCCCATCTGGGGATACGCCGCCCATCCTCTCGTCCACAATGACCTCGTCTACTGCGTGGTCGGCGGCGAAGGAAGCGTCGCCGTCGCCTTCGACAAAGAAACCGGCGAAGAAAGATGGCGCGCCCTCAGCGCTCCCGAGCCCGGATACTGCCCGCCCACCCTCATCAACCACGCCGGCGTCGATCAACTCCTCATCTGGGACCCCAAAACCATCAATTCCCTCAATCCCGAAACCGGCGATGTCTACTGGTCCCTCCCCCTCCAGCCATCCTACGCGATGTCCATCATGGCGCCGCGCAAAGCCGGCAATATCCTCTTCGCCAGCGGCATCGGCCGCGTCGGCGCCGCAATCGAACTCGACGATGACAAACCAGCCGCCTCCTTCCTCTGGCGCGCCAATCCCAAGCAAGGCGTCTTCGCCGCCAACAGCACCCCCTACCTCCTCGACGACATGATCTACGGTCCCGATATCGATACCAGCGCCCTCATCGGCGCCAAACTATCAGACGGCACCCGCCTCTGGGAAACCACCGTCCCCGTGATCGCCCAGGACCTCCGCAGCCGCGCCCGCCACGGCACCGCCATGCTCACCTACCACCCCGATACCGAAAACTTCTTCATCTTTAACGAAATCGGCGACCTCATCATCGCCAAGCTCACCCCGGAAGGATACACCGAGATCGATCGCTTCCACGCCGTCGCTCCCACCAACAACGCCTTCGACCGCCCTGTCGTCTGGACCACTCCCGCATACGCCGATAAGTCCGCCTTCATCCGCAACGACAAAGAACTCATCCGCGTCGATCTCTCCGCCGACCAGTAGTCGCCCCCTCGAATGAAGAAAATCGCCAGCGCTTCCGCGATCTATATTCTCAAAGCCATTCTCCACGGTCTCGTCGGCGGCTTCATTATTCTCGTCGTCTTCGGCATCCTCCATCTCAACAACCGTCCCGACCTCAGCGTCTGGCATACCGAGTTCCTCGACGAAGAGTTCACCCGCAAATCCGAACTCACCTCCTTCGACGAATACCTCGCCCTTGAGAAACGCCTCTTCAAACAACTCGATCAACTCGTCTACAATCAAGTCCCGCCCGACGAAGAAAACATTATCAATCGCTTCACCCGCGACAGCATCGCCGATCCCGATCGCTGGCCGCGCAACTGGAACCACAGCTTCGAACTCGCCCACGACCAGCCCCGCGCCGGCGTCCTCCTCCTCCACGGACTCTCCGATTCCCCCTATAGCCTCCGCGCCATCGGCGAAACCCTCAACGAAGCCGGCGCTCACGTCGTCGGACTGCGCATCCCCGGCCACGGCACCGCCCCCTCCGGCCTCGTCCACACCAAGTGGCAGGACATGGCCGCCGCCGTCGAACTCGCCATGGCCCACCTCAAACAAAAGGTGAACGATCAACCCATCCACCTCGTCGGCTACTCCAACGGCGCCGCCCTCGCCGTCCACTACGCCCTCGATCAAATCGAAAACCCCGTTCTCCCCCAAGTCGACTCCATCGTCCTCCTCTCCCCCGAAATCGCCATCACGCCCTTCGCCGCGCTCGCCATTTGGCAACAACGCGTCGGCGCCGTCCTCGGCCTCAAAAAACTCGCCTGGACCGATATCCTCCCCGAATACGATCCCTACAAATACAATTCCTTCCCCACCAATGCCGGAACCCTCGCCCGCCGTATCACGATCGCCAACCACGACCGCCTCGTCCGCCTCAGCAAACAAAACAAACTCGAAGCCTTCCCCCGCCTCCTCACTTTCCAGTCCGCCATCGACGCCACGGTCTCCGCCCCCGCGGTCGTTTCAGTCCTCTACGATCACCTCCCCGACAACGGACACCAACTCGTCGTCTTCGACCTCAATCGATTCACCGCCGTGGAACCCCTCCTCAAATCCGACCCCCTCCACGAAATATACGAACTCCTCAAAAAAGACGATCGCACCTTCACCTTCCATCTCCTCGCCAATAAATCCGAAGAAAGCAAGGACCTCATCGTCCGCACCTGGCCCCCCGGTCAAGCCGAAACCGTCGACGCTGATACCGATCTCCAATGGCCTGCCGACGTCTATTCCCTCACCCACATTTCTCTCCCCTTCCGCGGAGACGATCCCCTCTACGGCGGCGACAACCCCCTCCCCAGTCCCGGTATCCAACTGGGAAACATGGCCTTCCAAGGCGAACGCGGCGTCCTCGTCGTCTCCGCCGCCAGCCTCCTCCGCCTCCGCTGGAACCCCTTCTACTCCTTCGTCGAACCCCGCATCCTCAGACACTTTCGGCTAGACGGACCCGAGGCGATTTTGCAAACTCCGCCAGCTCCTCCTCGCTAACGAACATAATGCGCTTGCCGAAGCTTCCTCTCTGTCTCGTCGCCTGCGCTTGTGTGGCGCTCCCCGTCACCGCGCAAACGCCATTTAACCCAAGCGATCCCCCCATCCCCGTTCTCCAACTCGATCCCGTCATCGTCACCGCCACCCGCACCGAAGAACCCGCCCTCGATACCCCCTACTCCGTCGCCGTCCTCGACCAAAATATCCTCTGGGACCGCATGGTCCGCTCCCTCCCCGAGGCCCTCGAACGCATTCCCGGCGTCTTCGTCCAAAAAACCGCCCACGGCCAGGGCTCCCCCTTCATCCGCGGCTTCACCGGCTTCCGCAATCTCGTCCTCATCGACGGCATCCGCCTCAATAATTCCATCTTCCGCGAAGGTCCCAACCAATACTGGAATACGATCGACCCCCTCGCCGTCGAACGACTCGAACTCGTCAAAGGCCAGGGCTCCGTCCTCTACGGAAGCGATGCCATCGGCGGCACCCTCCAAATCTTCTCCAAAGGCCCCCAGTCCATCCCCTCCCCCGCGACCGGCTCCCCCCTCGTCGGCCGCGCCTTCGCCCGATACGCCAGCGGCGAACGCAGCTGGATCGGTCGCATCGAAGGAAACGCCAACCCCGATTCAAACGCCGGATTTCACCTCGGTGTCAGTGGCAAATCCTTCGGCGATATCGAAGCCGCGGGACTCGGACGCCTCCCCTATACCGGATACGCCGAATGGGATATCGATACCAAAAACACCTTCAACATCAACGCCAACACCATCCTCACGCTCGCACATCAACAGGTCCACCAAAACGACGTCTGGCGCGTCCATCGCACGGTTTTCGCCGTCCCCTGGCGCGGCTCAACCGTCGGATCCGAACGCGAAAGACGCATCGATCAGGATCGCTACCTCTCCTACGCCCAACTGTCGTCCGCACCCAGCGGCGCCAACATCCAAAACTGGATCATCAGTCTCTCCCACCAACGGCAAAAAGAAGAACAACATCGCGTGCGCAGTGACAAACGTAGCGACGATCAAGGGGCCCGCGTCGATACCTACGGCCTCTGGGGTCAGGCCGATCTCTTGACCCCGGTCGGAGAGGTCGTCCTCGGAGCCAGCTACTACCTCGACCGCGTCAGCACATTTCGCCGTGAGTTCGACTCCGGCGGATCCCTCACACGAAAACGCATCCAAGGTCCCGTCGCCGATGACTCACGCTACCACCTCGCCGGTGCCTTCGTCTCCAACCACCTCGAATCAAAACACCACCCCCTCGCGCTCGACGTCGGCGCCCGATACACTTACGCAAAAGCCGTCGTCGGAGAAGCCGAAGACCCCGTCACCGGCGCTCCCATCTCCTTCACCGACTCCTGGAACAACGTCGTTGGCAGTGGCCGCGCTACGCTCCGCCTCGACAAAGATGGCACTACCATGCTCTTCGGCGGAGCTTCCCAAGCCTTCCGCGCACCCAATCTCTCCGACCTTTCCCGCTTGGACACCAGCCGCTCCGACGAAATCGAAACGCCCAGCCCGGACCTCAGCCCAGAACGTTTCTCCATGTTCGAACTCGGCCTCCGCTCCACCCACTCACGTTGGGGCGTCGAAGGAAGTTTCTACTACACCGATATCAATAGCCTCATCGTCCGCACACCGACCGGTCGAGTCATCGACGGCGATTTCGAAGTCACCAAGCGCAATGCCGGTGATGGCTACGTCAAAGGCTTCGAAATCCAGGGAGACATCGAAATTTTGCCCGGATGGACCCTCTTCGGTGATGTCGCCTGGCAGGACGGCGAAGTCGATCAGTTCCCCACCAGCGACCCCGTATCCGTTCGCGAACCCCTCAGTCGCATCCACCCCGTCGCCGGTCATGTCGGCCTTCGCTGGGACGCCGCCGATGGCCGTAAATGGATCGAAACGCTCGTCACAATGGCCGCCACCGCTGATAAACTCAACACTCGCGATAGCCGCGATACCCAACGCATCCCTCCAGGAGGAACCCCCGGCTACACCCTCGTTTCCCTCCGCGGCGGCTGGCAAGTCACCGACTCCCTCCTCCTCACCGCCGCGGTGGAAAATATCGGGGACGTCGAATACCGCGTCCACGGCTCCGGCCAAAATGAACCCGGAATCAATGCCGTCTTTGGACTGGAATTGACCTTCTGAGTGCCCGATCTTCATTTCGTGCCCGGACGAAACACGAACGCCATGCAAGGCTTTTCCCGAAGCGATGCCCTCGTCGCCGTCTCCGTTAGTGCCCTGGTTCACGTCGCCGCTTTCTCCATTTTTTGGAGCGATTCGCATTCTGTCGCACAAAAAATCGGAGAAGAAACAACCACTTCGGAAACAGCGACCATGCAGGTTACGCTCGCACCACCAATACCGCAGCCCATCAACCCGCCCAAGTCATCCCGCCCCCCATCTTCAAAAACGAAATCTCCCACGATCGCCCCCCGCGTCCCGTCCTCCGATGAAACCTTCCCCACCTCTAAATCTCTCCCTTCCCCCACGGTAACGGTAAATTTCGACACGCCCTCCGACCAACCCGACTGGCCAGCCACACCCCGCGAAGCCCCCCCGACCGAAGTCAGCCGCACCCCGGCTCCTCCCGCCTCAAGCTCCGGCGCCACGAAAGCCCCGCCCCAGGCCCCCGTCCTCCTCCGCATGACAGCCCCGGTCTATCCCCCCGCCGCCCAACGAGACAATATCGAAGGCACCACCCACCTTTCCATCAAGGTCGCCGCCGACGGCACGGTCGCCTCCGCCACCGTATCCAAAAGCTCAGGCTCCCGGCTCCTCGATCAAGAAGCTCTCCAAGCCGTCAAGACGTGGCAATTCCAACCGGCCTCAACAGGTGGAAAAGCGATTCCTTCCGTGGTCAACGCCCCCGTCATCTTCCGTCTCCAGTAATGCGGAAACTTAAGCAACCCACAGCCGGACTGCTTTCTTGACCGCCCCCATGTTTCTCACCACAACTGGTACCGAAACACCAGTCCCTCCCGCCGCGCGCCCTCGTGAATGACCCGTCACCAGACCTCCTCTCCGCCCATCGCTCCGACGACTCCCTCACCGTCTCTCTCCGCGGGGCATGGCACATAAACTCATCACCACCCGACTTCACCACCACCCTCGCACCCCAACTTCAAAGCGGGGCGCCACCCACCACCATTTCTTTCGATACCTCCGACCTCGACTCCTACGACTCCTCCCTCATCAGTCTCCTCCTGAAACTCCACCGCCAATGCGAGTCCACCGACACCACCTTCGATCGCGATTCCCTCCCGACCGACATTAATGACCTCCTCGAGATGGCCCTTGCGGTTCCCGAAACGGAGGAAGCCGAGGACCAACGAGACCGCCGCTTCTTCTACCGCGTCGGCTCCGCCAGCCTCGCGATCGTCGACGAACTGCTCGACCTCTTCAACTTCCTCGGCGAATGCCTCTTCGCCATCGGACGCCTCCTCACCGGCCGCGCCCGCTTCCGCCATCGCGACTTCTGGGTAACCGTTCAGGAAAGCGGCGCGGAAGCCCTCCCCATCGTCGCCCTCATCTCCATTCTCATCGGTATGATCCTCGCCTTCGTGGGCTCCCACCAACTCAGCGAGTTCGGCGCCTCCATCTACGTCGCCGACCTCGTCGGCATCGCCATGGTCCGCGAAATGGGTGCCATTATGGCGGGCGTCATCATGAGCGGCCGCACTGGCGCCGCCTTCGCCGCCCAACTCGGCTCCATGAAGGTGAACGAGGAAATTGACGCCCTCCGCACCTTCGGATTCAACCCCATCGACTTCCTCGTCATCCCCCGCATCCTCGCGCTCGTCATTATGATGCCGCTCCTCACCGTCTACGCCGACATCCTCGGCATCCTCGGCGGCATGATCGTCGGCGTCACGATGGGCATTTCCTTCGACCAATACTTCAACCAAACCGTCAACTCACTCGACCTCGTCGCCTGCTCCATCGGCATCGTAAAGGGCTTCGTCTTCGGCTTTATCATCGCAGGCGCCGGTTGCCTCCGCGGCATGCAATCCGGTGGCAGCTCGGCCGCCGTCGGAAATGCCACCACGTCCGCCGTGGTAACTTCCATCACCGCCATCATCATCGCCGACGCCGTCTTCGCCGTTCTCACCACCATCCTCGGCCTCTGACCCGATCACCCGCCCCATGTCCCATTCCACACCACATATCAAAGTCGAGGACCTCACCATGGCCTACGGCTCCTTCGTGGTCATGCGTGATATCACCTTCGCCATCAACCATGGCGATGTCTTTATCATCATGGGAGGATCCGGCTGCGGAAAAAGCACGCTCCTCCGCCATCTCATCGGCCTGAAGGAACCCGCCCACGGAGAAATCTATTTCGAAGACATCAATTTCACCGCCGCCAACCGCGATACCCGCCGCGACATTACCCGCAAGTTCGGCGTCATGTATCAGTCCGGCGCCCTCTGGAGCTCACTCACTCTCGCCGAAAACGTCGCCCTCCCCATCGAACAATATACGTCCCTCAAACGCGGCCAAATCCGCGATCTCGTGTCATACAAACTCGGACTCGTCGGCCTCGGCGGCTTCGAAGATTTCTACCCCGCCCAAATCAGCGGCGGCATGTGCAAACGCGCCGGCATCGCACGCGCCATGGCCCTCGATCCCGAAATCCTCTTCCTCGATGAACCCTCCGCCGGACTCGACCCCATCAGCGCCCGCCGCCTCGATGACCTCATCCTCCACCTCCGCGACTCCATCGGCTCCACCATCGTCATCGTCACCCACGAACTCGCCAGCATCTTCGCCGTGGGAACCAATTCCGTCTACCTCGACAACCAATCCCGCACCATGGGCGCCACCGGCGATCCCAAAGAACTCCGCGACCACTCCCCCAGGGACGATGTCCGCCTCTTCCTGAACCGCGGTGTCGCCGATGGAAAATCCTTTCCCCAACCCCCCGCAGATGGCACAAACACTCAAGATTCCAAGGCGCCTCCCGCCCAGGGTTCCAATTCATGAGCAAGAAAGCCAATCCCACCGCCGTCGGTATCTTCGTCTCCGGAGCGGTGATCTTCATCATCACCGCCGTGGTCCTGATCGGCACCGGCAGCCTCTTCGAAAAGAAGGAACGCTTCCTCGTATACTTCCAAACCGCCGCCAACGGCCTCACCGAATCATCCGACGTCCGCCTCGGCGGAGTCAAAGTCGGTCGCGTCGTCAAAATTCAGGTCCAACTCGACCCCCAAACACACCAACAACTCATCCCCGTTGTCATCGAAATCTCCGCCAATCGCCTCGCCAATCTCACCGGCGATACCGAAAGAAAAAAGGCCGATTTCTTCACCGACGAAAATATCCAGGCTTCCATCGACCAGGGACTTCGCGCGCGCATGACCCAGGTCAGCGTTCTCACCGGACAATTGATCGTGGAACTCGATTTTCTCCCCAATAGCGGCCCCGGTTTCGTCTTCGAAGGCCCTCCCATCGCTCCCTACCCCCAAATCCCCACCGTTAAAGGCCAGATCGAACAGGTCTTCGAAAAACTCGCCGCCAGCCTCGAAAATATCAGCAAAATCGACATCGGCGGCCTCGTCTCCGACGCAAATAAACTCGTCAACAACCTCGATGACAAAGTAAACGAAATCGATACCAAGGCCATCAGTGACAACGCCAATGCCTTCCTCAAAAACGCCGACGCCCTGGTCACCGATCAAAAACTCAAGGAAGGCATCGCCAATTTCAGCTCCGCCACCGAAGAACTCAAATCCATCCTCGCCTCCGTAAATACCGAAGACATCAACACCACTCTCGAAAAAGCCGCGTCCGCCATGACCAAAGCCGACATCGCCGCCGGTAATATCGCCAACCTCACCAATCCCAACGCCGATATCGGCATCCGCATCCAGAATGTCCTCAGCGAAATCGATCGCGCCTCGCGCTCCATCCGTGAATTGTCCGATTACCTGCAACGCAACCCCAACGCCATCATCACCGGCAAAAAGAGACCCTAGACCACGCCATATGCGCTTCAGATTTCCACGTGCCATCTCATCGCTCACCGCTCTGCTTCTCGCCGCGGCGATCCCCGCGTGCAGCCTCCTCGAACCCACTTCCGACCCCTCACAATTCTACGTCCTCGACAACTTCACCCAACAAAACGCCCCCCAAAAGCTCACCTCCAACTCAACCCTCGCCGTCCAAATCGGACCCGCCGCCATCCCCGGTTACCTCGACCGCAACCCCATCGTCACTTTCGAGCCCGGCAACATCCTCCAAGTCCCCGAATTCCACCTCTGGGGCGAACCCGTTCAGGGCGCCATCACCCGGGTCCTCGCCGATAACGTCTCCCACCTCATCGATAGCCCAAGCATCGTTCCCTTCCCCCAAGTCACTCTCTCCGATTACGACTACCGGGTCTCCCTTGTCATTCGACACTTCGAAAAAAATCCCTCCGGCCAGGTCCTGCTCGATACCAACTACTCCATCGAAGGCAAACCCGCCTCCGGCATCGATCGCGCCTCCTTCTCGCGCACCATCACTATCCCCGTCCCTCCAGTCGCGCCGGAAGCCTCCCAAAACGATCAATACACCGCCATCGCCAAGGCCATGAGCGAAGCCCTCGCCGAACTCAGCACCTCCATCGCCCGCAACCTCCTCAACAAACACCGCCAAGACCTCCGCAAAAAAGAAGAAGCCCAAGCCGCCGCATCCACCGAAACCCCCACCCCATCCGAATAGCTCCCCTTTTACGGAACCTTCCACTTTTTACTTCGTGACCTTCGTAGCTCTCTGAGCAAAGAATGGTTCCCACCTTTTACGCGCCCAACGGGCGCCTACAAAATCGGACTCACCAACCGAAACGTGTTCTCCATCAATCGCTCCCGCCGCGAACGCTTCTCCCACTCGTCCGGATCCAGCACCACCGAGTCCTCGATGTAAGACGCCTGCAACGCATGCAAATGCTCGCCAAACTCCGTTCCATAAACAAACAACGCCACCTCGTAATTGATCCACAAACTCCGCATATCCAAATTCACCGTGCCAAACATCGATATACGCCGATCCGCCGTAATCGATTTTGTATGTAACAACCCGCCGCGGTATTGCTGAATCCGCACCCCCGTCTCCATCAACTCGTCGTAATACGAACGACTCGCATACCGCGTCAAAACCGAGTCCACCTTCTCCGGCACAATCAAATCAACTTTCACCCCACGCCCCGCCGCCCCACGCAAGGCCCGCAACATCGAATCGTCCGGCACAAAATACGGCGTGGTCAAAATCAACTCCTCCTCCGCGGAATTGATGGTCGCCAATAACATCTGCAACAACCCATCGTTCGTCTCCCCGACACCCGAAGGCACCACCTGCATGTCCCCCGTCCCCTTCGGCCGCACATTCTCATGCCCCAAATCCTGCAACGCCTCGTGAATGGTCTCCCCACACTCGTTCATCCAATCCCCCAACATCACCAACGACAAAGGTCCCACGACCGTGCCCTCCATGCGCGCCATCGCGTCCACCCACTCCCCCACGTTCGCCTCCTGCTTGAAAAATCGCGGGTCCACCAGGTTCATGCTCCCCGTCCAAGCCACCTTCCCGTCAATCACGACGATCTTCCGATGCATCCGCAAATCCGTCCGCGCAAACAACAAACGATACAATCCCACCGGCAACGCCGCCCGCAATTGCACCCCGGCCTCCCGCAACCGCTTCGGCTGCTTCCCCTTCCACCACGGACGCCCCCCGACCGCATCCACTAAAACCCGGCACTTCACCCCACGCTTCGCCGCGCGTATCAACGCCTCGAGAACATCATCCGCCTTCCCCCCTTCATTCCATATGTAAAACTCCATCAAAACACTCCTCTCCGCCGCATCCACATCCCGCGCAATCGCATCCAACACTTCCCCCGTATCCGAAAATAACTCGTCCGTGCTCCCCGTCACGGTCGGAAACCCCACTGCCGCACGCCCCAATCGGTCCATTCCCGCCGCCTGCGGCGGATGCTTCGACCAATCCACATTCGCCAACCCCTCCGCAATCCCCCACTCCACCAATTCCTCGTAATGCCCCTTCCGCTCCGCAATCCGCTGTGCCCGCCGCTTGCTGATCCGCACCTCGCCGAATAACAGGTAAAACAACGCGCCAATATAGGGCAGAATCGCCACCACCGCCACCCACGCCAAGGCCACCCCCGGACCCGGCCGCCGCATGATTACCCGCACCGCAATCACAATCGTGATCACGATGTGCAACACCTCAAACCAAGTCGCCGGATGCTCGATAAGACGCTCCACCATACCCCCTCACGCTACCCACTCCCGCCCCCACGACGCAAGCCCACGAGACTCCAACCCCCTTAAACCGAACCCCGGGCAATACTCGCGCATTTCCTCTCCCATTTTGGAGAAAAATAAGGTAAACGATTCCCGACTCTCTCAACGCACTCGCCCTTCCGCCCATGCCAGCTCCACAGCTCAGTATCGTTATCCCCACATACAAGAGCGCCGCTATCGTCCCCAATCTCGCTCAAGCGCTGCGGGACGCCCTGCAAGACAGAAGCTATGAAGCCATTTTTGTAAATGACAGAAGCCCCGATAAAAGCTGGGAGGCAATCTGCAATGAAGCCAATCACGACAAACAAGTGATCGGTATACACCTCCGCAAAAATGTCGGCCAAGACCGCGCCATCATGGCAGGACTCAGCGAAGCAAGAGGGGCATATGTGGTCATAATGGACGACGACCTTCAGCACAAACCGTCGGATATTCCCGCCCTCTACGACGAGGTCATCAAAGGCTACGACGTCTGCTATGCCAATTTCTTTAAGAAGAAACAGTCCCCTATAAAAAACCTATACAGCTGGGTTGCCGGAAAGTTCGCCGAACGCGTGCTCCACAAACCGCCGCACATCTACCTGTCACCCTTCAAAATCATCAAAAAGGAAGTCGTCGATGCCGCCCTTCTCTATAAGGGACCTTTTCCCTAAATTGACGGAATCATTTTTCAGATCACCGACAACATCACCCAAATCACCGTCGAACATCACGACCGACTAAGTGGTGCCACCACTCACAATTTCTGGAAACAAGCCCAGGTCTTTTTGAACCTCGCGACAAACTTCTCCATCTTCCCGCTTCGTCTCATGACCGCGATTGGACTGCTCGCCGCCACCCTCAGCTTTCTCCTCGCCGCCTATTTCCTCGTGGTCTACTTCACCTCGGGAATTGAAGTTCTCGGCTGGACCCCGCTGGCTCTCCTGCTCCTCTTCTTCGGCGGCGCCATCCTCGCGTCGCTCGGTCTCCTCGGCGAATATCTCGGGAGGGTTCTCCTCAATATCAATCGTATCCCCCAATTCGTCGTCGCCGAGCGCACGACCTCATCCAACAACTCATCCGGCACCCCCACATCGCAGTGACCGCTCCACGCCCCACTCACTCGCCGGAGCCCACCTCCTTGGCAACACGCTTTGTCGAATCCGCCTACGGCCTGCTGGCGAAAACATCCGGCTACAATGCGTGGCGACACTTCCAAGCCCTGCAGCGAAACCAATGGCTCTCCCGGGATGAGCTGGACGCAATGCGCTGGAAGAAGTTCCAAAATCTCCTCGATCACGCCGAAAATTCGATCCCCTTCTACCAAAAAAGATGGCGCGACGCCGATGTCCAGCCGTCTCAGTTCACATCAATCGATGACATCAAGGAGCTTCCCGTCGTAACAAAACAGGACCTCATAGCAGGCCAGCAAAACGACGAGTTCAATCTCTCAAGACGCAACGACTTCGAGATGACACACACCTCCGGAACAACCGGCCCATGCATGTATCTCCCCTTCACGAAACATGATCTCCAAGTCAAATACGCCGCCTATCTGCGCGAATTCTACGCCACGGACTGGCGCCTCGGCATGCCTTCGGCGGCAATGCACTACTCCGGCCACCCCGAATTCGCAGGGAAGTATACCGGGAAACCCGACCGCGATAATTTTGTCCTCACTAGAAAACTCGCGTTCCGATGGGCGCATCGTCGCATCTTGCTCACACCCTACTTTCACACCGAATCAGGTAACGACACCCTCCCCGCCCAATGGTACCAAGCCCTCAAAAAACATCGCCCCTTTCTCCTCGAAACCATGGATTTCAGCCTCGTCACACTGTTCAACTATATCCAAAACAACGACCTTCCCCCCCTCTCCATCCCCCGCATCTTCGTTCTCTCAACCCTGTCACCAAAATTCAAAGCACGCCTCGAATCCGCGTTCTCCGCAGAAATTTTCGATCGATACGGCCCCCACGAAATTGAAGGAGTCGCTTACGCCTGCCACAAACACGTCGGCATGCACATCGCTATCGACTGCGTTCATGTCGAGTTCCTCGATGAAGCAAACCACTCGGTCGATCAAGGAGACTCCGGCCATCTCGTTCTCACGGATTTCCACAGCCGCGTGATGCCCCTTATTCGCTACAAAATCGGCGATATCGGCTCCTGCATTCCTGAACCCTGCTCCTGTGGCATGTCTTTCCCTCTCATCAATGAAATTCACGGCCGAACGCGTGATCGCTTCGAACTCTCCGACCAATCCCTCACCCCACCCATTCACCTCATTTCCATTGTGCAAGACGAACCTGCCGTCCGCCTGTTCCAACTCGACCAACAGCCGGACGGCCACATTATCGCGAACGTGATACCCGATGACAAACTATGGTCTCCCTCCGTCCAAGAACGCCTCACAACAAATCTCGCCGCCGCCCTACCGGGTGGGAGTAAGGACTTCTCGCTGGCCACAACCAATAAAGTCCCCCTCGAACACAACGGCAAATTTACATACGCAAAACGCTCCTCTTAAACCAATTCCTGCCCCCTAGATCGCTATGGACATCTGGATGAACAAACCCTCTCTCACCAACCACGAAGCGGACGCCGTCGCCCAAGTGCTGAGAAGCGGTTGGTTGGGCGAGGGCCCGAAAACCGCTGAATTCGAAGCCGCCATCGCAGAATTCACCGGCGCCCCCCACGTGATCGCGACCAATACAGGCACCTCGGCCCTTCACCTCGCCATGCTCGCGCTCGGGATCGGCCCCGGCGACGAAATTATCCTTCCCGCCTTCACCTTCGTAAGCGATCCCATGGCGGTCACCCTCTGCGGCGCCACTCCCGTCTTCGGAGACATCGATCCCGATACCCTCAATCTCTCTGCCGATGCCGTCTCCGGCCTGATAACCGATCGCACGCGGGCAATCTTCCCCACCGATTACGCCGGCTTGCCGTCCGATCTGAAGCCGTTTAAGGAACTCATCGGCGATCGAAATATCCGCCTCATCCGAGATGCCTCCCACTCATTCGGCTCTCTCATCTCTGGCCGACCAGTCGGAGTCTTTTCCGGCGAAGACGCTACCGTGTTCAGCTTCGACCCCATCAAAAATATCACCTGCGGAGAAGGCGGCGCCGCTCTTGTCAATAGCACCGATGTCGCCGCAAAATTGCGGGCTCTGAAAAACCTGGGCTTCACACCGACCGACTCCTCCAATAGCGAAAACAACCTCTTTCGCAAAAGGCGGGAAGTCACCACGAAGGGATTTCGCTGCCACATGAGCGACATCAATGCATCCATTGGATTGGCCCAATTCGATCGCCTCCCGGATATCATCAAAAAGAAACAAGCGGCCGCGAAACGCTACGACCAGTTGCTGGAAGAAATCGAATACGTGTCCACTTTCCAAAGGAACTACGACGAGATCGTCCCCTTCATCTACCCCGTCCGCATCACCAATGGACAGCGCAACAAGCTCGCGGATCATTTCGCCGAGCGGAACATCCACGCGGAACTTCGCTACTCCCCCTGCCACCGCGAGCCCTTCTTCACAGGCCCTGAGAGCCACTTGCCGATAACCCAACGCATCGCGGGTGAAGTGATTTGCCTTCCCATTTATGCCGATATCGCACCGCAAGAGATCGATCAAGTGGCACGGGAGCTTAAGAACTTTCTTGCACAAACACAGTTGAACTGAATTTCGGACGTCCATCATGGCACCAAGCCAACAGATTTGAACCAAACAAACTCAGAATCCCCAGCCGCCCGGCCCTCGTGGCATCGTGTGCTGCCCTGGGCCTTTTGGCTCCTGCTCACGATCTCCGTTGTCCTGACCATCCAAACCCTTCTGGGAGTTCCTTTCCGGCGCGAAGTCATTCTTGATCCCGAAAAAGCCGCCGATCGCCGAGGCTTCGCGGCAATACACGCCATCAGGGGAAACCAAGTTCCAAAACCGTACCAGCAGATATTCGCAACGATCACGGAAAATGGTCGTCGCCTCCCGCAAACAACAAGGTCATGGCGCCTGATCGAAGAAAAGGGCCACGGCCGCTACCGAATCGATGGCCGTAAACTTTCAATGTCGGCAAGTGACAACACCCACCCCGCCGACAATGGTCGTACCTACGCAGCCTTGCTTCCTCGAAAGCCCGCATTTGCAATCCTGGCCGTGTCCTGGCTCTCCACGATCGCCGTCGCCATGGCTGCCCTCAGTGCCGGCGTGAAATCCCCCCGCCCGCCGTGTTCAGCAGAAAATCCACCGCCCCACCTTCATTCGATAAACACTGCCCATCCCGCATTCCGCCTCTGTATCGTTTCCCTCTTAACCATCTTCGCCTGGATCGCGCTACTCGCGATACCTGCGGGCGGCCTGCGACCCACTTTCGGATTTCCACCCATTACCGAATGGGAATGGAAAACGTTCGCTCTCGCCTCTATGAGCTTTCTCGTCTGGGCCGCACTGGCTGAAAGAAAGAAGAGTACCCCCCGTCCCCAAAAAAAAATTCCCACATCTCTCTTCCTAACGCTTGCGATTGGCTGCCTCGTCCTTTTGCGCCTGCCCGAAGTCTTCTCTCTTGAGGCATGCCCCGACGAAAGCGACTGGATTATTGGAGCTGGCATCCTGAAACACGATCCCCGTTACTGGCTTTCCTTCGACGGTGTGACCAGCGGCCCCTTGGTTCCTCTCCCTCTCCTTCTAATCGATTCCGTCGGCTTTCAGGTGAATTACCACACCATAAAAGCCTTCGCCCTGATGATCTGGATTGCCATCGTCCTCTTGTCGTTCGACGGCATGCGCCTCTACTTCGGTCACGATCGCGCACGCATTCTCATTCTCCCGCTCATCGCCGGAATCTCACTGTTCTGCCACCCCGATTTTGCAGCATACAACGGAGAACACATGTCGGTCCTCCTCATCGCAATCGGCATCACCCTCCATGCACGCCTCGCCCTGAATAAAAGTCGCTGCCTCGTTCCCTTCGCCCTCGGCTGCTCACTCGGTCTCGTGCCTCTCGCCAAACTTCAGGCGGTCCCAATTGCCCTCACTCTGGCCACGTTTGCAACCCTCCCGCTGGTCTTCAAGCGTGACCGGCGCGCCCTCTGGCTCATCGCTGGCGGAATCGCTCCCTGTCTCCTCCTCGTCACCACCCTCACGATCTCAGGAAATTTCCAAACGTTCTACAAAGCATACTTCGAATACAATCTCGCCTACGTCGAAATTGGAGCCAATCGGACTTCGAGCAGTCACTTGCTCGAAACGCTTCGCTTCTTCTTTTACTCAAAGTGGACGGGCGGCTCTGTGTATTTCCATATCGCGTGGTTTGCCGTGATTCTCATCGGCACCGTCTTTCTTTCAACCCACAAAAAATCTTCGTCACCCCGGCCTTCCCGACACCTCATCTTCCTCTTCGCGACTCTGTTTATTGCCGGACTTTATTCCATCTATCAAACCTACCGCCACTTTCCCCACTATCTTCTCCTCCTCACACTCCCCTTCGTATTCCTGATCGGAGCACTGTTTACGGCTCTCGATAGCCGCCCCGCAAAGCACTTCTCCCGATCTCTCGCGTTTCTCATCCTCACCGTGATTCTCCCCACCATCGCAATGAGCGCCCATTGGCGACACTGGACGCTTTCCCACCTTCCCACGGAAAAACCCGAACCACCCGGCATCGGCTCGGGTGACTTGGCAATGTTCCTTCGCAAACATACTTCGCCGGGCGAGCGAATCGGCATCTGGGCCGATGCCTCAAGAACACTCGTAAAAGCCGAATTGCTCCCAGCTCATCGCACTCCCATCAACTCACGGCAAGTCGCCGATCATCCTCTTCAGGCCTACTTCCGGGAACAGTATCTCAGAGACCTAGATCATCACGCTCCCAGGCTATTCCTCGATACAAGCACACCTTTCGATATCTCGAACTTCCCAGAACTCAAAGCATACGTCCAGCAACACTATCAGATGATTGATGAGTTTGAAATGGCGACTCTCTACCGTCGAAAGTCGCCGTAAATACTCGCCCCTCTCACCAAAACTCGTGGGACCCACGCCCCCTCGATTCTCCCGAATCGCAAAAAACAAAAAAAGGTGTGTTCGATGGGTTCGCTCCGAGACCAAGACATGATCCCTAATCGCGAACCGCCACCTCGCTCGCATAGTGCGAATTAAAGAACGTCCGCACAATCGGCGCCGCACGCTTGCCCCCGCTCAAATACTCCCCGGGACGCCCCTCATACAACGCCGCAAACGCATACCGCGGCTCGTCCACCGGAACAAACCCCGCAAACCACGCCACATACTTCTTGTCCGCCGGATTCCCCCACTGCCCCGTTCCCGTCTTCCCCGCCATCTGCCCATGATAAATCGCCGCACGCCCCCCCGTGCCATAGCGCGAATGCACCACCGCCACCATCCCCTTGACCACCGCATCCAAATGACCCTCCTCTAACCCCAATGGCTCCGCCGCACCCTCGGGATAAACCCGCACAATCTTGTCCTCCGTCCCCGACTGAATCTGCTTCACCAACCGCAACGGCGGAATCCGTCCCCCGTTCCCCACCGCCGCCATCATCCGCGCCACCTGCAGTGGACTCGCACTCACGTCCCCCTGCCCGATCGACATGTTCGCCAAATACCCATGCGTCAAACCATGCCCCGCCCGATCACGCGACGATTCATCCGTGGGGACATATCCCGTGGGAACCGCCGCCAGTGGCAAACCCGTCGTCCGCCCAAACCCCAACCGATGCGCCATGTCACTCAAGGGATGCGGCCCCGTATCCAACGCCGCCCGATAAAACCACGTGTTGCACGAACGCATGATCGCCCCCGCCACATCCATCTTCCCCTCCCCATGACGATTCCAGTTCTTGAAATAACGATTCCCTATCTTCAACGAAGCCGGCCCGTCCAAGCGCGTCGTCGGCGTGATCTCCCCCGCGTCCAATATACCCAAGGCCGTCGCAATCTTGAACGTCGACGCCGGTGGATACAAACCGCGGAACGCTCGGGCAAACAACGGAATGTCCGGGTCCTCACGCAAAAGCGCATAGTTTTCCGTACTCACATACGGAATGAACTGATTCAAATCAAAAGTCGGCCGCGACGCCATCGCAAGGATATCCCCATTGTTCACGTCGATCACGACAAACGCCCCCCGCCGGCAATACGAACTCAAGGTCCGTTCCGCCAATCGCTGCATGTCCAAATCCAAGGTCGTCACCACGTGATGCCCAGGCCGCGGTCGCCTCACCCGCTCCTCCCGTAACTTCGTCCCCGTCGAATCATAGATATAGTCCATCACCCCGCTCGTCCCCCGCAAATCCGCGTCAAACGCCACTTCCAAGCCGTCGCGCCCCTCGCTCTCCGGGAAAATCGGCTCCCCGCTGATCAAAGCCCGCTTCGATCGCGCCGCCTTCCGCCCCACATACCCGATGATATGACAGGCCAAACTCTCCTCCGGATAATGGCGCAAATATCGCGGCATCGCCCGCAAACCCGCCCCCTCCAACTCACCAATCAATGCCCGCTCCCGCCCCGCCAATCGCTCACTGAAATTCATCGGCACCCAGCGCCGCAACAAATAGTGCGCCAGCAATCGCTCGTCATCCGCAACAATTTCACGCCCTAACACTTCACTGGCACGCGCCAAAGCTCCTCGGCCATACAGCAACACCTGCTCGTCACTCAAGGCCGCCGAAGTCGGAAATTGCAACGCCAAATAATATTCCACCCGCGTCTGCGCCAATGGCCGCCCCTCCCGGTCCGTGATCTGCCCTCTCGGCGCAGGAACCTCCAAGGCAAACGCCCGGCTGTCCCGACGCGTCTCCCACGTCGACGGTATCGTCTCACGCAATTGCTCGCGCACCTCCGCCTCAAATCGCTCATCAAACTGAAACGCAAATACCCCCGGCGCCCAGAAACCAACCAAGAGCCAAATCCCCCAATATTCCCAGCGTATCGAGATCATTAGAAACAGAGAAAATCCTTTGAAATGCCTTGATAACAAACGACCTGCACCCCGTCACGAAAAACCGGCCCTCAAGTCAAAACCGTGACCCATCACCATTTCCTAAAAAGTTCCCTCGATGTCGCATTAATCCCATTTCCCGGCCAAGCCCAACTAGACCCCCAACCCCCACAATGCTAGCTTGTCCCACCTGGATCGGCCACCCACCCACTACGGACGCCCCGTCGTCCATTCCCTCTCCCCGGGGAGAGGGCCAGGGTGAGGGGAAGCCGCTCCCAAAGGGCTCACGACACACCACCCAACCCTCGCGCCAAAATGAACAAACCCCTGCTCCTCACCTTAGCCGCCGCATTGGCCATCCTGCCCCTCGCCGCCCATTCCGCCAAGAGCGACCAAAAAAATTCCGACCCCCTCCGCGTCTTCATTCGCGCTGGCGAAAAATCACACGGCCCCGGCGCCCACGAATACCCCAAGTTCCTCGCCGAATGGACCCCCATGCTCGAAGAGCGCGGCGCCATCGTCGACGGCGGTCTCGAATTCCCCACCCCGGAACAACTCAACAATACCGACGTCCTCATCCTCCACGCCCAGGAAGCCGGCAACATCAATATCGGTCAGGAACGCAAAAGTCTCGACCGCTTCCTCAAACGCGGCGGCGGCCTCGTCGTGATCCACGCCGGCGCCGTTTCCCGCGACCCCGATTACTACAAAGACATCATCGGCGGCTCCTGGCGACACGGCACGACCCGGTGGCTCGAAGCCCCCATGAGCCTCTACTTCACCGATCGCGATCACCCCATCACAAACGAGGTGTCCAATTTCGATCTCGATGACGAAATCTACTACGACATGGACCTCCGCGACGATATCGAGGTCCTCGCCGCCGCCTACACCCCCAAATACATCGACACCGGTCGCAAAGGAAACCAGGAAGCCAAGGCCCGCGCCGCCGAAGCGGTCGCCACCAAGAAAGCGGTCAATATCTACGACATTCAGCCCCAGATATGGACCTACGAAAACACCCGCGACGGCGCCAAGACCCCCTACCGCGCTTTCGTCCATATCCCCGGCCACTGGCACGAAAACTTCTCACACAACGGCATCCGCACCCTCCTCCTCCGCGGCATCGCTTGGGCCGGTAAACGCGATGACAATATCGATCTCCTCTGCAAAGAAGAAGAACTGGGCGACGCCCTCCGCTATGTCGAAGGCGGCGTCCCGCGCCCGGAAAAGCTCCCCCAAGACCTCGAGGTCCATCCCGACTTCGAACTCTCCCTGGTCGCATCCGAACCACTCATCAACAATCCCATGAACATCGATTGGGATGAAAAAGGCCGCCTCTGGGTCTGCGAAACCCCGGAATACCCCAATGGCCTCCGCCAAGCCAATGTCGCCGCCTGGATGGACTCCGGATCCGTCATGCCCGGCGTCTACGATCGCAAACCGCTCGACCGAATTTCCATCCTCTCCGATTCCACCGGAGACGGCATCATGGATACAAAACAGGTCTTCGCCGACAACATCGAACTCGCCACGTCTTTCGTCCTTCACAAAAACGGCGTCATCGTTTGCGCCGCACCCGATATCTGGCTCTTCGAAGACACCACCGGCGACGAAGTCGCAGACAAACGAACAAAGCTCTACACAAACTTGGGCACCCGCGACACCCACGCCGTCATCAACAACATGCGCTGGGGTCGCGACGGCTGGATCTACGCCACTCACGGCTACTCCTCCTCTGACAACGTTACGTCCGGCGACGGCGAAGAATCCTTCGGCCCCGCCGGCAGCGGCGTCGTCCGTTTCAAACCCGATGGCTCCGCTTTCGAACAGTTCGCTTCCAAAGGCGGCAACACCTGGGGCCTCGAAACGACCAGCGAGGGCGAGGTCTTCTACACCCAACCCACCACCGGAAACCCCCTCGTCCACGTGATCCTCCCGGAATACATCCTCGCCAAAGGTAAAGTCCCCGGCACCGCCGGCACGCTCGGCCTCCTCCCTGATGAAGCAACCTTCCCCGCCATGAATTGGGAACAACAAGCCTACGTCCAGATCGATCAGGTCGGCCGATACACCGCCGGCGCCGGCTGCGTGATCTACGAGGGAGGCGCTTGGCCGGAAAAATGGAACCACTCCTACTTCACGACGGAACCCACTCTCAACATCATCGGCCAATTCCACCTCGAACCCGATGGCATCACGTATACCGCCGCGAAAGAAGCCGGCCGCGAACAAACCGAGTTTGTCCGGAGCACCAATCTCTGGTTCCGCCCCATCGAGGTCCGCACCGGTCCCGATGGCGCCCTCTACGTGGTCGATTTCTGCAATCAGGCCATCATTCACAACGATACCCGTGGTCCCACCCACGGCCCCGCAAATGCCGCCGTCCGCCCCGACCGCGACCACTACTACGGACGCATCTGGCGCATCCAACACAAGGACGCAAAAGATCTCGCACCCCTCGAACTCGATCGCAAGAACATCGCCGGACTCAAGGAAGCCGCCCAAAGCCCGAACAAAGTAACGCGGGAAACGGCGCAACGGCTCCTCCGCGAACAAGGAAAAGGCGATCCCCAAACCGTCGGCAGCGCCGCAGTCCAAACCTACGAAAACGCCCTCGCCAAAACCGATCTCAATGAGATCGCCACTCAGGCCCGCGAGGCGGCCGACCCCTGGACGGTGTCCGCCCTCATTGCCGCAACCGCCCACCGAGCGCCCAGCGCCATCGAGGCCGCATTCAAACTCCCCTCGAGCGATTCACTCCTCACCTTCGTGTCCGGACTCACGCCCGTCGCCCTCCGTGACGATGCCCCGAGAAATGCCGCCCGCCTCCTCGACGCGTGCAGCAAGGCGAAACCAAACGCCGCTCCTGTCCGCGATGCGGTCCTCGCCGCCCTCGCCGATTACGACGGCAAAACGCCGCCCTTCTCTGTCGAAGTCCGCGCTGCCTTCGAGAACTTGCTCAAAAAACCTCAAACCCAAACCCTCGCCCTCCCCATCATCGCCCGCTGGGATAAAGAGGGTGTCCTGAACGAGCAAACCGGTCCCATCACTCAGCAACTCCTCGCAAAACTTCCCGACACCAATCTCCCTCCCGCCGAACGGCTCACGATCGCCCGCAGTCTCATCGAGCTGCGCGAAACCCATCCGGAAGTCCTTCCCGCCATCACCAAAACCTTCCAGGGCAAGGGACAGGAGAAGTACAAACAGGAGCTACTCACGCTCCTTGGCGATACCGAAGGCACCGAAATCGGCATCATTCTCGTCAATCAGTTTCGGCAACTGCCGCCCCCGCTCAAAAGCACGGCCTTCGACCAACTCCTCAAGCGCACCGCCCGCTGCCAACGCATCCTCGGGCTGCTCGAGAAAGATGAACTCTCCCTCGCCGACCTTGGGCCCAGCAATTTCGATCGTCTCCGCAATCACCCGAATAAAGGCGTCGCCCGTCGTGCCAACGCGGTCTACGAACAGAAGAACCCCGAGACCCTCGCCAAGAACGAACTCCTCGCAAAACTCATCCCCGAGGTCGAGAAACAAGGCGACGCGTCAAAAGGGCAACTCCTCTACAGCGCCTGCGCCGTCTGTCACCAACTCGGCGACGTCGGTATCGAGGTCGGACCCGCCCTCGACGGGATGGGCGCCCACGGCCCCGCGGAACTCCTCGTCCACATCATCGACCCCAATCGCGAAGTCGATCCCAGCTTCTGGGCACATAACATTACCACCAACAAAGGCGAAAACTTCGCCGGTGTCATCACCTCCGAAAATGCGACGTCCATCACGCTCGCCACCCAGATCGGTGTCAAAGAAATCGCGAAAGCCGAGATCGAGAGACGCACAAACACCCGCCGCAGCCTGATGCCCGAAGGCTTCGAAGCACTCGGCGCGGAAGGCCTCCGCGATCTCCTCGCCTACATCTGCGGAGAAGCCGGCCAAAACTTCCGCATCATTGACCTCTCCGACGCCTACACCGCCGATTCTCGAAGCGGTATCTTCGCGAACAACGGCCCGAAAGGCGGGGTCCTGGAACTTCCCAAGGTGGGCAACGTCACAATCGACGAGGTCCCCTATCTCATTCAACCTCCCGCAAAAAGTCAAAGCGGCGCCAATCTCGTCGTCCTCAAGGGAGGACCCAATCCCCAAAACTATAGCAATACCTTTCCCCAATCCGTCGAAATCGAAGTCGATAATCTCGCCGCCCGGAAACTCCACCTTCTCAGCGGGATCGGTGGCTGGGCCTATCCCGCAACGAAGGACAAGGAACTCCCGGTCTTCAAAGTCGACGTCATCCACACGGACGGAAAGAAACAAACCTTCGTCATGAAGAACGGGGTCGAATTCGCCGATTACATCCGTCCCATCAAAGTCGCCGGCTCGCTGCCGGTCGAAGAGCTCACCGATCGTACGCAAATCCGCCGCATGACCCTCGACTTGGAGAATACCTCGCCCATCGAAAAGATCGTCTTCAGCAGCTTCGATAACAAAGTCGCCCCCGTCCTCGTCGCCGCGACCGCCGAGATCGCCGGAGTGAAACAACCCGAGAAATCCACGAAGAAAGCCGATCCCGAGGCCTCGGGCGAAGGGCCGGCCAAGACAGCAGCCGCTGCCGCCACTCCGAAAAAGAAAAAAGCCAGCCGCCCCGGCCCGCCCCCGCCGCTGCCGCCCGGTCCCGTCGAATGGGAAGACGACAAAACCAAGGTCCTCCTCATTGGCGGCGGCACCTCCCACGATTTCCCCAAGTTCTTCGGCGAAGTCGACTCCGCCACCCTGGAAGAAGCCGGCCTCACGACCCATTACACCGAAGACCGCGCCCAGGCCACAAAGCTCCTCTCCGAAGCCGACGTCGCGATCATCAGCGTGAATCGCAAACTCTTCGACGTCCCCGCCTACCGCAAAGCCCTCATGGACCGCATCGAATCCGGCAAGGGCGTGATCATGCTCCATCCCGGCACCTGGTACGGCTACCGCGAATGGCCCGAACTCAACGCCCAAGTCGTCGGCGGTGGCTCACGCGGCCACGACAAACTCGGCCCCTTCTCCGTCAACGTCGTCGCCCCCGATCACCCTGTCATGAAAGGCGTTCCCGCAAACTTCGACATCGTCGACGAACTCTACTACATGAACGCCGAAGAAATTCCCAACGGCACCGTCCCCATCAAAGTCCTCGCCGAAACCTCCCCCAGCCAGAAGTACGACACACCCCACCCCAGCGTCTGGATCGCCAAAAACCCCAAGGCCCGCATCGTCGGCATCGCCCTCGGCCACGACGAACGCGCCCACAACCTCCAAGCCTACCAAGCCATCCTCACCAACGCCGCAACGTGGGTCGCTGCGCACCCCTAAATTTGTCAGCCCTAAACCCCTTCAGTCAATTACTATAACTATTCGAAGCGCCGCGTGGCACCAAAGTGCCAATAGGTATCCTTGAACAGCATTCTGACAGCACGCCTTCTAGATAACCTTTACGCCCCTCTCATTCGCTTCTTAATCACTGTCACGAACGTTGCAATTGCAATCAACAGAGCAACGCCACTTACAACATAAAATAAATTCCGAATATCCCGGTTTTCTTTTGTATTTGAATCCGCCAACGCTCCCTCTCGGGACGAATTTGTTGCACGCTCCAAGGGTCCATTTTCTTCAACATGTTTTTCATCAGCCCCAACTACAACAAAGTGGGGATTTGAAGGGCCACGCCTACTCTCGATAATCGTCCACCGATCATTGGTCTCATACCATTCCAAAAACTTAGCCCGCTCTATCTCGTCGATTGTCGCGGCAAAGGCGAGGTCGACCTCCAATCCTGTATCTGCGGAAAAAAGTCTCTCGGGCGGCAAAATGGACTTAAGGTGAGCCTCGTATCCACTCAGTTTCATGAGCTGAATCGAAGCCTTTCGTCTGGGAGCAGCCATACCTTCATCATAGGACATTTGCAACGGACCTCGCGGATCATCCAAGAGCTCATAGAGAAAGCCGTGAAGCTCCCAATCGTTGTTCTTATCAGCCACACTTTGACCAACCCGGGTTTCAAGCATCTTATAGCCCTCCCAAACATCCCGGGGATCTTCGCTGTAAATGAGCGCTCGCAAAGCCAAAATAGAATCATCAGCCCCCGCCGTACAACTACCGAAACACAGAAACATTCCAAGAAGGCAATAAGAAAAATGCTTCATTGATAACTAATTTCCCGCGGAACTTCCGTTCATGTCTTCCCAGTCCTTTCTCCCAATTCTACACCCGCATTCTGAAATATCTCTGTTTGCCATCAAGTATTGCGCAAACTGAGACGCAGTGTAGTGACCGCTCCTGCCCAGCAGATGTCCATACTCATGGGCGAGGACGAACAGAAAGTCACATTTTTCAGGCGACTCCTGAACAACAGCAACGCCAGCTTCGATCACCGACCCATCCAGAGGATCGACAGGAACCCCAGGGAAAGGAACTGGGAATACGAAATCCTTGACGACATAAATGTTAAATATGTTAAACGAGGGAATTACATCACTGGTAAGCTCATCCAGCTCTAACACATTCTTATCCAAGGCACCATCACCATCCCCAGCACCGTTCACCGAATCATAGTCTGATTGCCCAGTCGAAATGATGACACCGGTCACATAAATATTGGCTTGAGGGAACAATATCCCATTGAGGTAATCCTTGATTTCAGCTTCGCTAGGAATATTGATCGGGTCATTCGTATCAGAATTGACGACGACCTTAACTACAAGTTCTTCTTCTAACTTCGCGAGAACATCAGTTTCGAAAAGTTTCTCATTTTGCCCATTCAACTCGACGCGAATGGCTGTTGTGCCGGTCGAAGCTCCCGATAGCGACAACTCTTCAACGGAGGCTGATGGCACTTCCGGCGAAACAGATACAACGCTATCGTTTTCTGCTGAGAATTTCATTTTTGCCAGCAAGTCTGGAGTGGCTCCACCAAACGCAACGCTCACTTTGTTGCTTCCTTCTAACGGAACCATCAATGCTTTCTCCATATCATCATACCCCGTACACCCTGGCGTCTCATTGGCCTCAACAACTTCAATCACCTCTGCCGTCACGAGAACATATGTACCATCCTCTTCAGGCCTAAGGATGTCAGGATCAACTTCCATGAAATCATCAGGCCCCTGAATAAGCGTATTCCACCGATCAACCCTAACCAATTCAGGTTCTGGCTCTTCTCCGGGAGGCGCATCTTCGTCAGGCTCAGGCTGGAAGATAACCAACACTTTAACCTCAAACTCCTGATCCTGAGGTAGGCTTTGATCCCACTGAAGCTTGTATCGAATCTTTCGATACCTGAAGAGGAGCTCATCACTGGTTATATCACGATAGGCAATCGAATTATTGTCTGCGAAACTACCGGGAAATTCAGGAAGCTTGTCCTTACCGATGTTGACAAACTTCTCGGTAGAATTTTCAACTGACAAAAATCTGAAGACTGGCCGCTTGCCAGGACAATCAGGCTCCTCGTTCGGCGGATCGTCATAAGAATTGACATCAATCTGCCCCATGGCGCGGGTAGGCGTCTGAACGGGCGCCCACCGTCCAGCACTGGGGTCACCCGAAGGAGTTTCAGACCCGTCTTCAGGATTGATGATTCCTTCATAGGTTTTAGGCTCGTCGCCTACAATAACACCCTCCTCAGGACACACCCCGCCGGTTAGTTTCATTGTAAAGCCCTTTACCCTCAGATAGCGTTGCGGAGGATCAGTTTCCATAAACGTATCATACCCATACTTAGGAAACGAAATCTCAGAAGGATCAACAACCACAGAAAACCCAGGACGAGTTATTGGAGGTGTTGTAGGCGGATCAGGCTCAGGAGGTGGCGGACCAGGCGAGGGAGGATCGCCAACGGGGGGTGTGCCCGGAGGAGGCTCACCCCCTGGAGGAAGGTCCCCCGGCGGATTGATTCCCTCAGGGTAATCCTCACTATCATTTGGATCAGTCCCAAAAAACACTTCGGGGCCATCCCAAAACCCGTCACCATCACTATCTTTGGCATCGGGAAGGGTCTCAAAAAAGTACTCCTCAATATCCGTCAGTCCGTCCCCATCACTATCAAATTCAGGATCATTGAACACCAGAGGATCCAAATTTGACGCATCGTGTTCGAACCGGTCGGGGAGTGAATCATTGTCACTATCCCAATCCAACGGATCAGTTTGCAGGACAATCTCAGCACCGTCTAAAAGGCCGTCATCGTCCGAATCAGGATCATTAGGGTCAGTTCCGAGAAGTAACTCATCTGCATCAGTAAGACCATCACTATCCGTATCAGCATTCGAATCGTTGAACACTAGCGGGTCAAATGGCGGATTGTTCTCTACTTCGAACTTATCAGGATACGTATCGCGATCAGTATCCTTTAGGCGGGGATTCGACCCAATCTCTTCGACCTCTTCCCAATCATCCAAGCCATCTCCATCCGTATCTCTTTCACTCGGATCAGTCCCCAACGCAACTTCCTCGTCATCATCCAAGCCATCTCCATCGGTATCCTCTTTAAAGGGATCACTTCCCGCCGCATATTCCTCCTCGTTTGTCAGACCGTCATTTTCATAATCTTCGTCAAAATCGTCGGGATCAGTCGGATCCAGTCCGTACTCCAACTCCCAATCAAACGGAATCCCATCATTGTCCTCATCGATAATTGACCAACCAACTTCGTATCGTTTGGAACGATCCATCACGACGTGAGGATCAGGCACCAAATAGGCATCCTCAACGAGATCACTTGCCCACCCCGGATTTGCCAATGCATCGCCTTCCGAAAACAAATCCAGAACAGCCCCCTCGAACGAAACCGACGACAAATACAATGTGTAGGTTCCGCCGTTGGCGCCTGTAATATCAATCATCCTGGGTCTAACACTCCATTTTACAGTCTGACCGACATCATACCATCGGCGAGGCCACCACATTTTGCTGTAATAGAGATCGCTATACTTCGAATTTACAACTAACCGTGCTAATGCGGGATTGATAGGTATAGTCCCATGATACATTTCATAGAGATTGCCTAAGCCATCAACATCC
>JBCCIR010000034.1:0-40213 GCA_039028175.1 Verrucomicrobiota bacterium | reverse complement strand
CGACTGGGAAAAAGAACTGGTGGATGGGGTGGGTGGAGTGTTGTGCGCCCTCGGCGTGGGCGCGCACCCTTTCCTGAGGCGACGGGGAGGCGATTTGGGCGGATCGTCATGGGGACTTGCGGGTGGGGGGAGGAGGTTTTAGGGTTTTGGACAGGTTGGTATGAATTTGGATTCTAAGGAGGTACCGCATTTGGTGGTACGGGCTTGTTTGGAGGTGCACCGGGTGTTGGGGCCGGGTTTGCCGCGGGAGGCATATTGCGAGTGTTTGGCGCGGGAATTTCGGATGAAGGAGATGGTGTTCGAGCAGGATCACGCGATTCCGATCATGTATAAGGACGAGCCGTTGCGGAGCAAGTTGACCGTGGATTTTCTAGTGGAGAACCAAGTGATCGTGTGTGTGCAGGTGGTGGATGAGACGCTGCCGATTCACAAGGAGGCGGTGACGAATTATTTGAAGTTGTCGGGGTTGGAGGATGGATTCCTGGTGAACTTCAATGAGGCGGATATTCGGAAGGGGATTAAGCGATTGATTTTGTCGAGTGAGCGGCCGCCGGTGGAGGTTGGGAGTTAGTGGTTAGTGGTTAGCGGGCGGAGCGAAGTGGATGGTTTGGTGAGAATACTCATGCTCCAATTTTCAAATAGATTTCAGGGGCCACTATTCAGTATTCAAACGGAGGCAGGAGGTCGGAGCGTTTGGGGGTGGTTGGTGGTTTGGATGGGGAAGGTTTTTTTGAATATTGAATATTGAACAAGGAATGTTGAATTTTGAAGGGAGAGGCAGGGGAAGGTGGGAGGCACAAAAATGGGGGACAGAACTCCTTCCCTGAGTCCTGCCCCCCTGGTTGCGGCTGTGTTAACTCCTCAGGCGGACCCTTGGAGGTATCGCCTGTACCACAGGAGTGAGGAATAACAGGGCTTGGAGGCCCTGTCTCCTTGCACGTTACGTGTGAGCCCTGCGGACGGGCGTGTATTTCGCAGAAAGTTTCCTGGGGTGAGGAGACGTTGATTTTCTGGTATGAGACTTTCAGGATGGAGCGGTATGACGATGATGCGGGGACGATGGTGGAGCCGGGGAGCGGTGGTGGTTTTGGGAATGATGGGGGCCATGGCAGGATGGGCGGAGGAAGCCGGTGAGGCGGGGGTTACGGGCGGGGTGGTGCCGCAGACGGAGGCGTATGAGAGTTGGCGATTGGCGAGTGATGGGGAGGCGGCGACGAGTGCGGTGGAGATTTGGGCATTGCCCGGTTTTGAGGTGGAACTATTGCGATCGGCGGGTGAGGGTGAAGGGTCGTGGGTAGGGTTGGGGTTTGACGATGCCGGTCGCTTGCTGGTGGGGATCGAGGAGCGCGGGATTTTGCGGATGACGCTGGGAGGATCGGAAGTGAGTGAGGTGGAACTGGTGGACGACACGCTTGAGGAGTGTCGGAGTTTGTTGTGGGCGCATGGGCGATTGTATGCGAATGCGAATCGGAGTTCTGGGTTTTATCGGCTGAAGGAGAACCGGGAGGGGGAGTTTGAGACGGAACGGTTGTTGGAGACCGGGGGTGGAATGGGTCATGGGCGGAATCATTTGCGGGAGAGTCCGGACGGCGAGATTTACCTGGTGCACGGGAATAATGTGGAAGTGGCGCCGGAGCGATTGGCGGCGGACACGCCTTACCGGAACTATGGGGAAGACCAGTTGATTCCCTGTCCCTGGGATGATTCGTGGAACAAGCTGCGGGTACCGGCGGGGCATGTCTTGCGGACGGGGAAGAATGGCAAGCGCTATGAGATGGTCTCGGGAGGGTTGCGAAATCCATTGGACGGGGATTTCAATCGGGACGGCGAGTTTTTTGTGTATGACGCGGACTCCGAGTGGGACAGCGGGTTGCCGTGGTATCGGCCGACGCGTGTGGTGCACGTGGTGAGCGGGGGAGAGTTCGGGTGGCGTCGAGGGACGGGGAAATGGCCGGCGTATTACGAGGACAGTTTGCCGTCGGTGTTGGATATCGGCTTGGGTTCGCCGACGGGGGTGGGTTTTGGGTATGGGAGTGAATTTCCGGAGAAGTATCGCGAGGCGTTTTTTATCGCGGACTGGGCCTACGGGCGGATCATGGCGGTGCACTTGGAGCCGGAGGGGGCGAGTTACCGCGGTGAGGCGGAGACGTTTTTGTCGGGGCGACCGTTGAACGTCACGGACTTTGTCTTTGGGCCGGACGGGGCGATGTATTTTGTGACGGGGGGGCGGCGGACGCAGTCGGGATTGTATCGGGTGCGGTATGTGGGGGAGGATGGGGTTGAGAGCGATGCGGAGGGAGACGATGGAATTGACGATGCGGTGTTGGCGGCGGCGGGGGAGGCGCGGGAGCGGCGGCGATTTTTGGAGCGTTTTCATGCGCGGGACGCGACCTGGGATGCGGCGAGTGCGGTGGAGGCGATCTGGCCGCACTTGGAGGACGAGGACCGATGGATTCGTTATGCGGCGCGAGTGGCCTTGGAGCGGCAGGATGTGGCGGCGTGGCGGGAGCGGGCTTTGGGCGGGGAATCGATGTCGGCGATGATGGCTTTGGCGCGGGTGGGCGATGGGGGGTCGCGCGGGGAGTTGGTGTCGTGGTTGTTGGCTCGGGATTGGGAGGGGATGGGGGAGGCTGATCGGTTGCGGTGGTTGCGGACCTTGGGGTTGGCGTTCATTCGGATGGGGGAGCCGACGCCGTCGGAGCGCGCGGCGTGTGTGGGGTGGTTGGATGGGAAGTATCCGGCGGTGGAGGGATTGGTAAATCACGAGCTTTGCGAGGTGCTCGTGTATTTGGGGTCGGGTGAGGTTTTGGACAAGACATTGGATTTGATGGATGAGGCGGAGGCGACAGAAGATTTGGTGCAGTATTTGTTTTATGCGCGGTATGTGACGGAGGGGTGGAGCGCGGAGAAGCGGCGGCGTTATTTGGAGAACTTGCGGCGGGCGGAGCGGTTTGCCGGGGGGCGCTGGTATGTGCGGGCGATGGGGCATTTGCGGGAGGAAGCGGTGGCGGCGTTGAGTGAAGAGGAGCGGTTGGAGTTGGCGGGGTTGTTAGAGCCGGAGGCGCCGATGGCGGCGGTGCCGCTGGTGGATGTATCGGGGATGGGGTTTGTGAAAGACTGGGGGATGGGGGATTTTGCCGAGGAGCTCCGTGAGGGACTGGGCGGGCGATCGTATGCGGCCGGGACGCGCGCGTATGAGGCGACGGGCTGTGCGGTGTGTCACAAGATGGCGGGGAACGAGGTGTCGTTGCGGTCGGTTTTGGGGCCTGATTTATCGGCGTTGGGGAGCCGGTTCGGATTGGGGGCGATGTTGGAGTCGATTGTGGCGCCGTCGCGGGTGATCTCGGATATTTACCGGAATCCGGCGGCGCCGAATGTGTCGGCGATGCCGGCGGGATTGATCAACGGCTTGGATCGGGAGGCGGTGTTGGATTTGCTGGCGTATCTGCAGGCGGGGGGTGATGAAGGGCATGCGGTTTTTTCTTCGGGACAAACGGCCGGTCGCGATTAGGGTAGGCGCATGGCATCGGCGAAAGATTTGACGGATGAGCAGAAGGCGAGTGTGCAGTCGTGGGCGGACGCGGGCGAGAGTTTGGGGGAGATACAGGCGCGCATGCGGGATGAGTTTGAGTTGGCGGGGCTGACGTTTTTGGATGCGCGGTTGTTGTTGGCTGAATTGGGGATTTCTTTGAAGGAGGAGGAGAAGAAGACGACCGGTGAGGATGCGGGGGCGGGAGCGGCGGATGCATTGGCAGGTGGTGGAGCGGGTGATGTGGTGGAGGGGGAAGTGGTGAGTCAGGAGGCGGTGTCTGATGGGGGAGAACCGCCATCGCCGGCTGGCGATGTGCCGGACGAAGCGGTGCCGGCGCCGGGAGGAGCGGGGAAGGCGACCGTGTCGATGCACGAGGTGACGCCGCCGGGGATGTTGGCGGCGGGGAGTGTGACTTTTGGGGATGGGGAGAAGGCGGAGTGGTATTTGGATCAGATGGGGCGTTTGGGATTGGATCCGGCGACGGAGGGGTATCGGCCGAGTCAGGAGGATGTGGTGGCGTTTCAGGATGAGTTGCAGAAGATGGCGACGGGTTTATGAGGCGACGGGGAGAGGGCTCACGCGGAGACGATTTAGAGGATTGAACGGGTTAGGGGAGGCGGAAGTCTAAGGGAGACGATGAAACTGTCTCTCTTGTTTGTTGTTGGATTGGTTGTCGGGGGTATTGGAATTTCGCCGGTGGGTGCTAAGGAATTTGTATCGGAGGCGTGGGTGTTGGCGCATGGGGGGGTGGCTGGGGAGAAGGCGGCGGGCAATGATTTTTATGGGACGCAGGTGGGGTTGATACAATCGGGGGAGGTGCGGCGCCGGGCGATGGCGCAAATGGAGGCGCAGCATGAGGAGTTAGCAGCAGTGCCGGTCAAGATCGAGGCGAACCGGGTGAAGAACTCTTCGGTGATCGAGGTGACGGGGACGGGGAAGGATGCTGCGTATGTGAGGGCCTATTTGGATGCGGTGCTTGAGGGGTATATCAACCTTCGGCGTGAGATGAGGGCCGAGATATCGCAGAAGCAATTGAATGAGATGACGGATGAGTTGCTTGATTTGGAGCGGGAGATGCGGCGGCAGGAGGAGGCGTTGGCGGCATTTGAGAAGGATACATTGGAGGAGACGGATGTGGAAGCGAAGCGGGCGGTGTTGGTGAAGAATTTGGATCGAGCGAAATCGCTTTACGAGGGGCTGCTGCGGTCGTTGCGGGAGTTGGATTTGAAGCGGTCGGTGTTGAATGAGGAGGTGGGGGTTTCGATTTTGGATCAGGCCGCGGAGCCGCGGGCTAAGGGGGGTGAAGGCGATTGGGACTAAGATTAAGAGAGGTTGAGAAGCGGGGGGCCGTTGACAGGGGGGGTAGGATCGGGGGATGAAAGCAGCTTTTGTGAGAGAGCCGGGGCCGGCGGAGTCGATTGAGTATGGGGATTTGCCGGAGCCGGAGGTATCGGGCCGGGAGGTGTTGATTCGGATGGGAGCGGTTTCGGTGAATCCGGTGGACACTTATACGCGAGCGGGGGTGATGGGATGGGAGATGCCGATGCCGTTTGTGGTGGGGTGTGACATTGCGGGGACGGTGGAAGCGGTGGGGCCGGAGGCGACGCGATTTAAAGTGGGGGACCGGGTATGGGGATCGAACCAGGGACTGTTGGGGCGGCAGGGGACCTTTTCGGAATTGGCGGCGATTGATGAGGAGTGGTTGTATGCGACGCCGGAGGGGGTGAGTGACGAGGATGCGGCGGCGGGGTCGTTGGTGGGGATCACGGCGCACTTGGGATTGGTGATGCGGGCGGGATTGCAGGCGGGAGAGAAGTTGTTTGTGGTGGGGGGGACGGGTGGTGTCGGGTCGTCGGTGGTGCAGATGGCGAAGGCGATTGGGGCGGAGGTGTCGTGTTGCAATGGAAGTGATGAGAAATGTGAGACGGCGAAGGGGTTAGGAGCGGATGACGCGTTTAATTACAAGACGACTTCGATTTCCGACGGAGTGAAGGCGTTTGCGCCGGAGGGATTGGATGTGTATTGGGAGACGCGGCGGGAGCCGGATTTTGAGATGGTGATGGAATTGATGGCGCACCGTGGCCGGGTGGTGGTGATGGCGGGGCGTGATGCCCTGGTGCCGTTTCCGGTGGGGCCGTTTTATTTCAATGAGTGCACGATGGTGGGGTTCGTGATGTTCCGGTGTACGCCGGACGAGCAGCGGGCGTGTGCGAAGGATATCAACCGGTGGTTGGTTGGGGGGCAGTTCAAGCCGCGGATTGACCGGGTGATGGGCTTATCGGAGGCGGCGGAGGCCCATCGCCTTCAGGAGGCGGCGACGGTGGGGGGAGAGGGTGGGCTGGCGGGGAAGATTGTGCTGACGCCTTGAGGCGGAGGCGGAGCTCTTGGGTTGGGATTGAATATCGAATATTGAACAGGGAACTCAGAATGATGACGTTCTGAGGGGGAGACAGTCCTCGCTCACGCTCGCCCCTACGAAGCAGAATGAGTGGGCGGTGGATTTTTATTGTGTTTTTTTGGGGGGAAGCTCATAATCTTCGCCCCTCGAAGGAGCCCCAAGGTCCTCACTCACAAGTAGTCAAGCAAAGTTAACAGATTGGAATGCGCGCAATGAAGACGATCGCGATGGTAGTATTGGTGTCGGTATTGGTATCTCTGAATGCGGAGGCGGGTTGGCGGAAGTCGCATCACAAGTCGAAGGCGACGTATACGCAGGATGCTCATGGGACGCTTTATTTGAATCGGTCTGCGGCCCCGACGCGGCAGGCAGCACCGGCACCGGCTCCCGCGGTGAAGCCGGAGAAGAAGGGTTTATTTGGGGGATTATTTCGGAAGAAGTCGACGGAGACCCAGCCGATGGGCGGCGCGCCGATTGCGCGGCAGGCGACTCCCGCTCCGGCGCCTCGTCCGGTAACGGTACGTCGGGCGCAGGTGATTGAGGAGCCGGCCCCCCGTAAGAAGAAGCCCGGGTTATTTGCGAAGTTATTTGGGAAGAAGGAGAAGAAGCCGGAAGTGCCGGCTCAATACCGGCCGAATCCGGTGCAGGCTCCGGTGAAGGTTTACAACAGCGTGTTGGCGCAGAGTAACCGGTCGAACACGAAGGTGGTGATTGATGTGTCGAAGCAGCGGGCGTTTTTGCTGGTGAACGGCCGGGTGGCGATGGACTCGCCGGTATCGACGGCGCGGCCCGGCAAGTATACGCCGCGGGGGACGCATTACATGGGCGAGCGGGTCCGGACGGGCAAGGTATCGACGATCTATCATGTGGGGATGCCGTATTGGATGCGTTTGGGGAGTTCTTTGTATGGGGTGCATGCGGGGTATTTGCCGGGGTATCCGGCATCGGCTGGTTGTGTGCGGATGCCGATGGAAGCCGCGCGAATGGTGTTTGACAACACGCGTTCGGGGACGGCGGTTTCGATTCAGAGCAATTGGGGTGGGTATGCGGCGGCGATGGGTCGGTATGATGGGGAGCCGGGGTATCGGGTGGCGGGGCTTTAGGATCGCGGGGCGATCCAATTAGGAATTAGTAATTAGGAATTAATAATTGGGGGGAGGCGCCAGTATTGCGCGGGCCGGTTTTTTGGGCGGGGATTTTTTGGAATAGGGGTCGGTTTTTGGGCCTCTTTTTTTTGGTGAAATTTTTTTGGCGGTGACGCCATTGTGTATTAGTGTTCATTTGAACACCTTTTAAGAGGATGAAATTATGAGTGAGATTGAGGATCAACCGACATTGGCGGTTTCGTTGACGGTGAAGGATGCGGGGGCGGCCCTGGATTTTTATGTGAAGGCGTTGGGGGCGGAGGAGTTGTTTCGGATGCCGTCGCCGGATGGTGGGGTGCCGCATGCTGAATTTATGATTGGGGATACGCGGCTGTATATTTCGGACGAATCGCCCGAGTGGAATGCGATGGCGTTGCCGGAGGGGGTGCGGGCTCCTTGTTTGTTGTCGATTGCGACGGATGATTGTGATGCGTCGTTCAAGCGGGCGGTGGATGCTGGGGCGGAGGCGTTGTTGGAACCGGCGGATCAGTTTTGGGGGATGCGGGTGGGGATGATATTGGATTCCTGGGGGTATCGGTGGTCGTTTCGGCAGTTTATTGAGGAGGTTTCGCCTGAGGAGATGATGAAGCGGGCGAAGGAATTATTTGGAGGGTAGAGAGCGATATTGCGGGAGGGCAATGGGTAGCCTCTCACGTCACCATCTTGGGCGCATGCGGAGTTTGTGGGTGATGAGGGGTTGGGGGAGTGGGGGAGGGAGGTGGAGGGATTTGGTGTGGGTTTCGAGGAGGTGATCGGCGGCGGATTGGAGTTCGGTCCAGCGTGGGGTGTCGGGGAGATCGGGGGCGTGGGTGATGTGTCGGAGGAGGGAGAGCCATTCGGAGACGGTGCGTTCGAGGTCGCCGGCGCCGTAGGCGGCATTTTCGGGAATGGGGCGATGGTCTTCGAGGAAGGCGCGGACGGCTTCAGCGGCGCCAGCGCCGTAGGTGGGGCAGAGGCCGGTTTCGAGATACCCGTCGTGAGACTGGGTGCCGTATGCTTCGCGGGCGGCGGCGGAGAGGCGGATGGAATCGCCGTCGTCGTGATCGGCGAAGCGATGGCCGGCGCGGATATTGGCGAGGTGCCAGGCGAGGTCTTCGGGGGGGTATTGATTGTCTTCGAGGGCGGCGGCGATGACGAGGCCTTCGCCGCGCTGGAAGCGGGAGAAGATTTTGCCGCGGGTGGTGGGGGCGCCATTGGCATCGACGAGTTGGAGCTTGCGCCAGGCGTGGGCGACGGTGCCGGGTTCGGGATTGAGGATGGCGCCGGTGTTGGATTCGTATGAAGTGTCGGCGGTTCGGGTGATGGCGCGGGTGGGGGGATTGATGAGCGCTTGGCCGTGGGTGTCGATGAGGGCATCGGCGGGTTGATCGTGGTAGTCGACGATCATGTAGAGGAAGCGACCGCGGGTTTTGAAGGAGTGGAGGGTAGCGGGGGCGAGGAGGGATTGGATTTTGGTGCGTTGATCGTCGCTGATCTCGACTGACTCGTCTGTGATCGACGGCGTGATGTTGTCGCCGACCCAATCGCGGAACCAAGCCATGGGTTTGACTTGGTTGTCTTTGTTGATGCGTGCGATTTGGCGGGAGAGCCCGAAGCGGGACGGATCGGAGTCGGGAATGCGGACTGGTTTGCCGCGGTCGAGGGTTTTTAGGAAGGCGGGGGAGGAGAGGGCCGGGTGGAAGGATTCATTTTTTTCGTCGTGAACGAGGCAAGCGGAAAGGGGATGAGGTTTGGAGGGGATATTTTTGAGGGGGGACCAGGTGTTGTTGGAGTCGAGGAACTGTTTTTCCGAGGGGCCGGCTTCGAGGAAGGATTCGGATTCGTTATTGGCGGACGGGTTCTCCGTTGTGAGGCCGAGGGGGATTTTGTGTTTGGTGAAGAGGCGGGCGTTGAAGGCGCGGACGGCGTCGAAGGGGTTGGTTTCTCCGGCGGCGGCGGCTTGTTCCATGACGCGGATGAGGGTGGGCCAGTCGAGTTCGTTGATACGGCGGAGGCGTCTGGGTGCGGCGTCGGGGAGGCCGGGGCTGGAGCGGGTGGTGACGACGTAACCGTATTCGTCGAGTCCTCGTCGTCCGGCGCGGCCGAACATCTGGAGGAGTTCATCGTGGCGGACTTCGCGTTCGAGTAGACCGTCGAAGTATTGGGTTTCCGAGACGAGGACGGAGCGGACGGAGAAATTGATTCCGGTGGCGAGGCCCATGGTGGCGACGATTACGCGGAATTGTCCTGCTTTGGCGAGGGGTTCGATGATGCCGGCGCGCGCGGCGTATTCGAGGCCGCTGTGGTGGACGGCGACGCGGCGCGCCAGCATGGTTTTGAGTTCTTTGTTGAGGAGGTGTTGGTGTTCCGGGGGGAGGCCAATGGGGTCGTCTTCGGGAAGGGCGGCGCTGATTTTGCGGGCGAGTTTTTCGGCGCCGGCGCGGCGAGGGACGAAGATGAGGAGGGGGCCGAGGTCTGCGATGAGGGCGCGCCAGGCGAGTTGGGGCCAGAAGCCGGTGACTTGTTTTGGGGCGCGGGGGAGGGATTCGACGGGGATTTCGTCGAGGGGGACGGGGCGTTCTTTGACGCGGATGAGTTCGCAGGAGCGTCCGAGGGATTGAAGCCAGGTTTGGATGGCGTCGGGATTGTCGACAGACCCGCTGAGGCAGAGGAGCTGGGTTTCGGGTGGGGCGAGGGCGAGGGCGAGTTCGTAATTGAGGCCGCGATTTTCGTCGGCGATCATTTGGTATTCATCGACGACGAGGAGTTTGGGTCCTTTGTTTTGGAGGAGGCGTTCGCGTTGGGTTTCGAGGGTGGCGACGATGACGGGGGCGTGGATATTTTCGGCGCGGTCACCGGTGGCGATGCCGACGTCCCAGCCTTCGTCTTTCCATTCGCGCCATTTTTCGTTGGCGAGGGCGCGGGTGGGGACGGTGTAGACGGCCTGGTGATTGGGGCCGTTTTGGAAGCGTGCTTGTTTCGTGTAGAGTTCGAAAATCCATGTTTTGCCGGCGCCGGTTGGGGCATCGACGATGACATCGTGGCCGGCGTCCAAAGCGCGGACGGCTTCTTGTTGCCAGAGGTCGGGGATTTTGAGGGATGATTGGAGGGCTTCGAACTGTTCGAGCATGGGAGTGGGATTGGAACCACTAATTGACACCAATTGGCACTAATAATCCAGAGATGTGGATTGAATGGCGGCATTGGGATGGCTAGAAATAGGGCAGGATGGATTCGCAGCCGAAATTCTGCCGAGTGGACACGTTGGCGGAGCAGGCGATTGGGTTGGAGGACCCGTGTGCGGTTTTGTTGGAGAATGGTCCCGGATTTTCGGTATTGGTGGCACGGCGGATTGGGTATTCGTTTATGAGTGGCCGATTGAAGCTTGAGCTTACGTTTCAACTACGAATCGATGAACAACAGAAAGAGCATTTTCGGGGCTTCGCCGCGGTAGATATATACCAGCAGGAAGGTGGAGTTTGGGTGGCGGAGGACTCCGAAAGAGGCCGTTTGTTTTCGTCGCCGAGTGACGAGGCCTATCGGTTGGTTTACCTTCCCTATCCTGAGTATGAGGCTCTTCGTGAGAGCGAGCTCAAGCATCGCGCGGATGATTTGTTTGCCTATTGTCGGGATTCGTTTGGCAGGTTGCCGGGGTTTTTCAGTCCGAACCTCAAGACATTGGTGACGCCGGAGAATTACGCCTGTGCGCGCGACCGGTTTGGGAATCAGGAGTTTCTCTAAAGTTTGGAGTGGAATGTCAGCGGCAGGCGGGGCCTGCCACGGCGGGTGAACTCTTGCCCGACTATGAGGGAAGAGGGGGAGGCTGGTTGGAGCAGAGGGAGTCCTCGCTCACGCTCGCACCTACGGTTTTGGGCGGGGTGGTTTTGTGGGCGGGGGGCGGAGGTCAGGAGTCGGTGGGGGTGGCGTTGGCTTCGAGGTCGCCGAGGGCGAACTGGATGCCGTCGCTGTAGTGTTGGAGGACGGCGGGGTTCCAGAAGGTATCGGGATTGTGGCCGAAGTTTGAGTAAAAGAGGCGTCCGTTTCCGTAGTCGCGGAGCCATGAGACGGGAACTTCGCGCGGGCCGGAGCCGTAGATGTCGTTGAACTTGGCGAACTTGGGATTCTTGAGGACTTCGGTGTTGATGGCGTTCTTCATGTCGAGGGAGACGAGGATGCGGAGTTTGTCGGTGCCGGCGTAGGACTCGGGTTTGTATTGGTAGATTTCGTCTTTGTGCATGAAACTTTCGCCATTGAAGGCGGCGTTGAGAGGATTGTCGGGGTCGTCGAGTTTGAAGGCCCAGGTGCCGCCGGCGGTCCAGGGGTGGCCGTTGAAGATGCCGCCCATCATTTCCAGGGCTTCGGGCCAGGAGCCGAAGTTATCGGAGGCGGCGTGGATACCGATGATGCCTTTCCCGTCTTCCTTGATGAAGTCCATGAGGGCTTCGCGGTGGGCGGGGTCGTCGAATTTGAGGTGAGTGGTGTTGTTGAAGAGGATGGCGTCGTATTGTTCGAGGTTTTCCGGGGTGAAGACGTCGTAGGTATCGGCGAGATCGACTTCGAAGGCGCCGGTTTGTTTGCCCAATTCGGCGAGGGCGTGGTTGCCGGCGGGGATGGATTTGTGGATGAAGCCCTCGCAGCGGTAGAAGACGAGAATTTTCCGTGGGGACTTGGGTTTGGCGGTGGCTTTCTGGGGGAGTGCGGCAGCGACGGACGCTTTTTGTTCGTCGGTGACTTTGGGGAGGGCGGTCTTTTTTTTTTCTTCCCAGGTTTGGGGTTTCTTGGGTTGATTGCGTTCGGCTGGTTTTTGTTGGGCGAGGACGAAGGACGAGAGGCCGATGGCGGCGAGGAGGAGGGAGGCTAGGAGGAGGGATGGGGATTTCATGGGGATTTGGGGTCTATTTGAATATTGAATACTGAACACGGAATTTTGAATGTTGGAGGAAAGGCAGGGGGACAGCTTCGCAAGTTCAAGGGCGTGGAAGGGGGCGAGAAGATTGTGGTTTACGATAGGTGATTGAGGGGTTCGTGGGGTCCTTCGGCTCGCTACGCTCGCTCAGGATGACATGGTGTGGTGCGATGCACCGAGATTATGCGGGGGATGTGGTGGGGGACTCGGAGTCTTTTGGGGTGTCATCTTCTTTGGTGGAGGCTTTGGGGTGATTGGGGTGGTCGCCGGGGAAGATGGGGATGTATCGGGAGAGGAAGGCGAAGAGGAAGAAGGGGAGGAGGAAGACGAGGACGGTCATGAGGATACCTTCGCGTCCGAACCAGTGCCAGTGGAACTCGGCGAAACCGCGATCGGAGCGGGAGATGAACTGTCCGCCGATGACCACGTTATAGCGCATGAAGAGGACTTGGAGGACGAGGAGTAGGGCGGCGACGTTGGCGAGGAAGATCATGAGGCCATTGCGGAGTTTTCCGAGGACGACGAAGCCGAGGATGATGATGGGCGGGAAGGAGAAAATGCCGATTTGCCATATGACGTAGGTATTGTAGAGGGGGCCGGAGAGGAGGGGGCCGATGAGGGTCCAGTGGTGACCGTGTTCGAAGTAGGCGTAACCGACCTCGAGGAGTTCGAGGGCGAAGGCGATGAAGAAGGACATCCAGAGGCAGACGGCGAGGGTTTTGATGACCTTGGGATCGATGGAGCGATTGGGGCGTCGTTTCATGAGGAAGGTGTAGGCGAGCAGGAGCATGGCGATGCCTGAGACCACCGCGGATGCGAGGAAGATGATGGGTTGGAGGGGGGTGGCCCACCAGGCGACGGCTTTGATGGAGCCGAAGATGAAGCCGACGTATCCGTGGAGAATGAAGGCGACGGGGATGCCGAGTCCGGCGAGGAAGCCGATGAGTTTTTTATCGACGGCGAGGGATTCGGGAGTGACCTGGTTGACCCCGAGGGTGAGGATTTTCCAGATGATATGTTTGGTTTCGTTGGCTTTCCGGACGAAGAACTCGCGATAGACGAGCCAGATTTCGATCGTGAGGATGACCATGTAGGTGCCGTATACGTATCCGAACACGGACATGGCGGCGGTGAAGTGAGGCGTTAAGAAGATGTTAAAGGCGCGGAAGGGCTGGGTGAGGTGGAGGGTGAGAGGGAGACCGGCGAAGGCGCCGAAGCAGAAGGAGAAGACGAGCGCGAAGCGGGCGATGGATTTGAAGGCCTGGAGTTGGAAGACGTGGTAGAGGGAAGAGACGACGAAGGCACCCGCGATGATGCCTGTCATGTACGGGTAGATGACGATCATGAGGGACCAGAGGATGTGTTCTTCGTTTGCGTAGACGAAGTTGGTGAGCGCCTGATTCGGGAGATCGGAAGCGGCGGCGGTATTGGCGGCGGCGATTAGGAAATCCATTTACGTGCAGTGGACGTCAGGGTGGGAAGTCAGATGGTTTCTTTTGGCATGCCGACGTAGAAGCAGTAGGAGTCGGTGTGCATTTCGGGTTTGAGGACCATCCATTGGTTGGCCTTGAATATTTTGGTCACGTCGGATTCGGGGTCGTTGAGATCGCCGAAGAGGCGGGCCTTGGTGGGGCAGGCTTCGACGCAGGCGGGTTGTTGGCCCTTGGTGACGCGGTGGTAGCACCAGGTGCACTTGTCGGCGACGTTGGTATCGGGGTTCATGAAGCGCGAGCCGTATGGGCATCCTTGGACGCAGGCGGCGCAACCGATGCAGTGTTTGTCATCGACGAGGACGAAGCCTTCGTCGGTTTGGAAGGTGGCGCCGACGGGGCAGACCTGGATGCAGGGAGCGGTGCGGCAGTGGTTGCAGAGTTTGGGGGCGAACCAGGCCTCGCGGCTATTGTCGACGAGATCGTCTTTGGCTTCGATGAAGCCGTTGACGGAGCCGTTGGGGGAATCGACGTAAATACCGTCGCCGGTGCGGACGTATCGTTCGACCCAAGTGCGGAAGAGGCCGGCGGGGACATCGTTTTCTTTGTTGCAGGCTTCGACGCATTTGCCGGCGCCGATACAGAGGTTTACGTCGATGACGTAGGCGTAATCGGGTTTTTGTTTTTGGCCGGAGGCTTCCTTGACGATTTCGAGGAGGTCGGACTCTTCCTCTTCCTCGGCGCTGGTGTAGGGGCGATAGACGAGGAGGACGGTGGTGGCGACGGAGCCGGCGGCGACTTTTTGGAGGAAGTCGCGGCGGTCGAGTCCGGGTGGCGCGTCTGGAGTGGTGAGGTTCACGAATTCGGTTCTTCGGTTAATCGGTTTGCCGGTTGGGGAGAAGGGTTGCGCGATGGCGAGTCAGGTCTAATTATGAGGTTTCGGGGTTGTGGAAAGAGAAGTGGCATTCGGTGCAGTCGACTTTGTTGTGGGCGTCGGAGGGGTGGATGAAGATTTTGGATTTTCCGGCGTCGAGTTTGGCTTTTAGGAGTTCGGCTTCCCTGCGGGGGGTGAGGACGTCATCTTCGGTGATGAACATGGGAAACTGTGGCGGGGTGGAGATGAGATTGGAGTGGCAGGTGAGGCAGGCGAGGCGGGAGAAGTTCGTGGTGGCGTCGGCGAATTTTTTGCCGTCTTTCACGTGTTCGGAGAGGGGGCCGTGGCAGGTTTCGCAGGCGATGCCTGAGTGGGGGCCTTCGGCGAGGTCTTCGTATGCCAATTCGTGAATTTCGTCTTCATCTTCGTGGCATTCGGCGCAGGAGGCGACGCCGCCGTATTTCATGGGTTTGGCGGCGATTTCGGGGAGGGCGGCCTCGCGGAAGGCCCGTTTTTGGTTCCAGGTATCGGGGACCATGGCGCCGCGCACGAACACGAAGGTGGCGCCGCCGACGAGGAGGATGAAGGCGAGGCGATAGATATGGGCGCGTGGCGAGGGTGTTTTCACGAGGATTAGTTATCGGTCATGACGATGCGCGCGCCGAGGTGGAAGCCGCGGCTTTCGGGGACGCCGCCGTTGCGGTGGGCGGAGCGGCCGAGGTCGTAGAAAGTTTCCCATCCGCCCCCACGCCAGACGCGATACCATCCGGTGGCGGCGCCGGTGGGATCGATTTGGGGTTGGTGCGGGTAATTGCCGAAGCGATCGAGGCACCATTCCCAGACATTACCGTGCATGTCGTAGAGGCCCCAGGGATTTGGTTTGAGTTCGCCGACGGGGTGGGTGGTGTCGTCGGCGTTGTCATTTGACCAGGTGTGATCTCCGGAGACATCGCGATCGTTGCCCCAGCTCCAGCGGGTGTCGGTGCCGGCGCGGCAAGCGTATTCCCACTGGGCTTCGGTGGGGAGATCGAAGGTAAAATCTCCGCCGGTTTTGGCGGTGAGTTTGCCCATTAAGCTATCGGGGCTGGTGTCGGGATTAGAGGGCCAATCGTGATCTTTTTGGAGGCCGCGGAGGTCTTCCCAGGAGATCATTTCGACCGGGTTGGTGGGTTTGTTTTTGAAATGGGAAGGGTTGTTTCCCATCACCTTTTTCCATTGGGCTTGGGTGAGTTCGAAGACGCCGAAATAGAAACCTTGGGAGAGCGTGACTTCGTGGATGGGGGTCGCTTCGAGGATTTGGCCCATCATGAAGGTGCCGGGTTCGATCCATTTGAGGAGAAGTTTGTCGGTCTTGTAGGTTTTGGAGTCGAGGTCGGCGGGGGCTTCGTCGAGGGCGGTGACGGGGTAGGACTCGGCTTTGGGACCGCCGCTGAGGTCGATGACGTAGTAGGGCGGGGGATTGATTTCCGTCGAGTTGACTTTGGAACAGCCGGTGACGAGAGCGGTCATCGCGGGGGCGATGAGGACCAAGGCAGCGACTAGGAAGTGACGGGACATACTTGGGTGAGGATCGGGCGAAATGGGTGGCGCGCGCCTTTGGTAAAACGTGTGGTTCCCGGTTGGAATTTCAAGGGGTTATGGGGGTTGTAGGATAGGGTTGGGGGTTGGAGGGACTCAAGGAGAAAGCAGCGTGCCGCAGCACCGCGGAGGCGGGTGCGCCGCGGTTTGTCGGTTGGACAGCTTCGCCCGATCGGGAGCGCGGGAGTGGGCGAAGGAGAATCGGTTTGCGAGGGTGGTTCGGGCTTTTCGTGGGGTCCTTCGGCTCGCTGCGTTCGCTCAGGATGACATGGTCTGGAGAAGGGGGGCGACGTGGGAGGGAGGCAGAAAGACATGCGCGAGTCTATCTCGTTCGAGATAGATACCTCTCTCCTCTGTCGAGATCGGCGAGGGCGCGCTACCTCGCTTTGCATTGGTGATGGTGAGTCTCGTGGGCGAGGTGGGGGGGTTAGAAGCGGAGGGTGAAGCCGGCGAAGGTGGTGAGGTCGTCGGTGTGTTCGTTAAGGCCGACGGCGAGACCGGCGTCGAGTTGGAAGTCGTCGTTGACGAGGTAGGTGGCACCGGTGTTGATGAAGTGTTCGTAGGGGAGTTTGCTGGTGAAGCCGGCGTATTCGACGAAGACGCCCAGGCTGTCGGTGACGGCGTAGCTGAGGACGGCGGTGTATGCGAAGCCCCAGAGGTGGCCGAAGTCGTCGTCGTAGAAGCGTGCGAGTTCGACTTGCATGCCGTATCCGAGGCGATCGGTGATGGACCAGGAGAAGGGGGTGATGAGTCCGCCTTCCCATTCGCCGGTGGTGGTATCGACGTCGCTTTGGATGGGGAAGGTGACGTATGGGAGGAGGGCGAAGGCGGTGGGGCCGCTGTCGTTGCCCCAGAGGTTGATTTTGGTGCGGAACTGGAGGCCGCCGAAGCCGTCGTGTTCGGTGACGGAGCCGGCGGTGGTTTCGCGTTGGGAAAGCCAGGGGAGGACGACGAGTTGGAGGTCGGTGTTGTGGGTGAGGCCGTATTTGAGATTGGATTCGGCGACGGCCCAGGTGTCGGTGCGGGTGCCGTTGTGGTCGTTGCGGGAGAAGGTGAGGGCGCTGGATTCGATTTGGAACATGCCCTGGGGGACGGAATAGGCGGACTCGGTGGCATCGGGACGATCGGCGGAGAGGGGGCGGATCATTTCTAGGGCTATTGAGGGGAGGGGAGTGAGGTGGCCGTTAGCGATGGCGAAGATGAGGGGGAGGAGAAGGGGAGCGAGGGGGCGGAGACTGGTTTTGGAGCGGGACGGCTTGAGCATGGCGATAATTAGACACGCCTAATTATAATAGGCAAGCCTAATTTTTGATCATTTGCTCGGTTGGCTGGTTTGATGATGGCGTGTTGGCCACGGGACGGACGGGATTGGAATCGGAATTGACCGTTTCGGCGAAACTGTGTTTCGCTTTGGGAGAGGGTCGGTCATGGGCTCTTACGGAGACACTCGATTTTGGTTGGGTTCTCTATTTCCTCAACACCCCAATCTCTCAATGAAGTACAAGCTCTCTTTGTGTTTGCTGGCGTCGGTTGTTGTTTCGACGGGCGGCGTTTCTGCGGCGACGATTATCGATGAATTTGCCGGTGGTCTTACGGATGATCTTTCGAATGATCCTTTGATGCCGACGGCGGTGAATTTGGATGTCGGAATCAACACGTTCATTGGCCAAGTGGGGGCCGCTGACACGCGGGATTATTTTACGTTTGTGATTGGTGCGGGTGAGAGTTTGACGGGAATCTTTTTGATCTCGTATTTGGACGGGACCTCGGGTGGCGTGGGAAATCGGGGATACATCATGATTGATGATGGAGCGACGAGTGTGATTCCCTCGGGGCCGACGACCAATGACTTCCTTGGTGGTTCTCATTTGGACACTGTAGTTTTTCCGGATGCGACGACTAATGTTCTCACGACTTTGGCGCTTCCGGCTGCCGGTGGTGTCGGCTTCTCTGCGCCGCTTGGGCCGGGGACTTACACGGTCAACGTTCAGCAAACCGGGTCGCAGCTGAGCAATTATGAGCTCAATTTTGAGGTCGTACCGGAACCGAGTTCGGTGGCTTTGTTGTTTGGTGCAGCGGGAATTGCGGGTTGGTATTACCGGCGTCGCTGGAGTTGAATTAATTGGAGCGTTGTTTCTATCGAAGCAATGGGGGAAGGCGCTTTCATGACGGAGGGTGTTGATTCGTTCAGGTGGTTAATGGTGTCACATCGAGATGACTTTCCTTCCTAAGGAGCTGATGCTTGGGGGAGATTCACGCTGAGGCTGAAGGAAAGCGGCAGTCCTTTGACGGTGATATTTTTGAAGCCGATGCCGTTATCTTCAACCCAGTTGTCGAAGTTTTCGAGCGCGGGTTGAGGCATGGCGTTGCGGAGATCGTTCCGCACCGTTTTGAAAAAGGAGGCTCTTTCGTCGATCCATGCTTGGGCTTTAGGGGACAGGTTCTTTGGGTCTTTTAGAATTTCGTCTCTGGGGAGGTCTTTGAGCGTGATTCCCTGGTCGAGGGCCGATTTGATGTGTCCCTGGAGGATGGATTCGAGGCGGGCGGTAGTGGTGGGGTCGAGGTCGAAGATTTCGCTGTAGGCATGCGCGAAGAAGCGGGGGCCTTCCTCGGGATTGCCCTCCATTTTCACGATTTCCTGTGACAATCCGGTCATGGATGAAGCTGATTGAATGAAATCGGCGAATCGTTTTCGGTTTTCGGGTTCGTCGAGTTTACCGGCGTCTTCGAGTTGTTTCAGGGCGCGAGCTTCGGAAACGAGGCTGCCGAAGTCGTTTCCGATTTCCTCGACTTTGCCGTAGGCCACGACGACTTCGTCATCGAGGTCTTCGACGAGGGCTTCGAGTTCGGCGGCACGAGCTTCGGCATCGACGGCGCGTTGTTGTGCGCTGGCGAGGTCTGCTTCGAGTTTTTCAATAGCTGAGGCTGTTTGTTGATTGGAGATGACGGCGGATGCCTTGTCTGATTGGTGGGTCGATTGGACATTTTCGATCTCGGCGACGAGTTTTTGGTTTTGTTGTCGTTGACTGATCCCGTAGTAGAGGAGTGACGCGCAGATGGCGGCACAGCCTATTAGTATGATGGTGGTTTGTTTGGTCATGAGGGCAGCGATTCCGGTTGAGGTTGATGAGGCGGCGGTGATTGTGGAGAGTGAGGAGGCGGCAGACGGGAGACTGGCGGCGACGGTTTCGGCGAGACCGGGTGGTGATGCGACCGCGAGGGAAGCCATTGCGCCGCCGCTTGCCATGGGGCTTCCGACGGTATCTTGGAGGCGTTTCACTGCGCGGGAGACGCGTTTGCGAGCGGCTTCTTCGGAGATTTTCAGGAGCGTTGCGATCTCGGCATATTCGCGATCTTCGTAGAAGCGCAGGATGATGGCTTCGCGATCTCCCTTGGGCAAACGCTGGACGGCGGAATCGAGTTGTTCGCCCTCGTGGGAATGATTTGTGGATTCGCCGGGATTGGTTGTCTTATCCGCCAGGGGAACCGAATCGCGGTGGAACGACGAGTGTTTGTGATCGCGGCGTTGGCGTCCGCGGATGGCGTGTCGGGCGAGATTTCTGGAGGTGAGATGAAGCCAGCCGGCGACGCAGGGGTGTGAGCTGAGTCGCCGGGCTTTTTTGGCGAGGAGCACAAATACGTCTTGAACAATTTCTTCCGCGGTTCCGGGGTCATGAGTGGCCCGAATGGCGGTACCGTAGACCAGGCCGGAGTGTCGCTCGAGCAATTGGCGGAAGGCGCCATCGTCCTGATCTGAGAGGTAGCGCAGGAGAAGGTCCTGGTCGGTGGGTTCCATCACCTAACTTATTCCCGGAAATGGGGAATATGTGACGAAAAAGATCAATCGATCGATTTTGCTTTCCGGAATGACGGCGAGACGGAGGCGAGGGACGGGAGGATTTTAGAGTTTGGGTTTGGGTGGTGAGACGGGATTGCGCCAGGGGAAGGCGCCGGAGATATTGAGGCGGCGTTTGAAGACTTTGTCGTGGCAGGTGGCGTAGAGGAGGGTGGGGTCGGAGGGGTCGAAGGTGATGTTTGCGGCGTGGAGGGAGCCGGGCGGGGGCGGGAGGATCATGTTTACGCGGCCGGGGGCGTCGCAGACCTGGATGCCCATGATGGTGGCGACGAGGAGCCAGCCCTCGGTGGAAACGGCCATGCCGTCGGCGTGGCTGCGAGTGGAGACGGAGGCGGGAGGGAGGTGGAGATGGAAGAAGGGTTGGTTGTGGGCGAGGGAGCCGTCGGGTTGAATTTGGGCGGACCAGACGTATCGGCCTTGGAAGTCGGCGGCGTAGAGGAGGGTTTGGTCTGGTGAGAGGGCGACGCCGTTGGTGCCGGAGTAATCATCGGCGGCGATGACGGCTTCTTCGCCGGGGCGTTTCATCCAGACGGCCCTTTTGCCGGGCTCGGTGAAGTAGAGGGTGCCGTCGTGGGCGACGACGATGTCATTGGGGCGGACGTCTTTGACGACTGTGGTGAGTTCTCCGGTGTGGGTGTCGAAGGCGCCGACTTGGTTGGTGGCGGGCATGCAGGCGTAGAGGTTTTTGCCGTCGGGGCCGAAGGCGAGGCCGTTGGCAGCGAAGGGTGGTTTCTGGTTGGGGTTTGTGGGCATGCGGGCGGGGGGATCGCCTTTCCAGAAAACGGATTTTTCGCCATCGGGGGTGATTTTGAAGATTTCGCGGGTATCGAGGTCGGAGAAGTAGAGCGTGCCGTCCGGGGCGACAGCGGGGCCTTCGGTGAAGCCGTGGCCATGGGAGACGAGTTCCCAGGGTTCGTCTTCGAGGATGATATCGGCGAAGCGTTCGCCGCGTTGGTCGAGGTGTGTGGTGACGGGTTTGGGGTAATCTTTCCAGAGCCAGCGGAGGACGTCGGGCATGATGGCGCCGCCGTGTTTTGCCCCGTGGTATCCTTCGCCCCAGAGGTGGTCGACTTCGTAACCGTTGTATTGGAGTGCGGAGAGCATGTCTTGATTGGCGACGAACCAATCGCCGCAGTAGATGTCGAGATCGTTGGAGCCGTCCTGGAGGAAGATGCGGAGGGGTTTGGGTTCGGTTTTGCGGACGAGGACGGGGTATTCGTTTCCGCCGCGGAGGCCGACGAAGGTGCCGACGATGGAATAGACGCGGCGGAATTGGTCGGGGCGGAACCAGGCGACATTGAAGGCCGCGATGGCGCCGGAGCTGGCGCCGCAAATGGCGCGGTCGTTTGGATCGGCGCTGATGGTGTATTGGGCGTCGATTTCGGGGAGGAGTTCGTAGATGAGGAAGCTGGCGTATCGATCGTCGAAGGTATCGTATTCGAAGGAGCGGTTGAGGCGGGGTTGGGCATCGTCTGCGCGGCCTTCGGGTGGGGGGAGGACACCGGGGTCGACGAAGACGCCGATGGTCACGGGCATATCGCCTTTGTGGATGAGGTTATCGAAGACGATGGGGATTTTTGAGGGGCCGGTTTCCGAGACGAAGCGGTGGCCGTCCTGGAAGACCATGAGGCAGGCGGGTTTATCGGCGCCGGGTTGGTATTGGGCGGGGACGTAGACGTAATAGTCGCGTTCGGTGCCGGGGAAGAGTTGGGAGTCGGTGAAGGTGTGCTTGGTGACGGTGCCTTGGGGGACGCCGGGCAGGCGGGTGGCGTCGGGGTGGATGGGGTAGGATTCTTTTTGGCGGGGGGTGGTTTGGGCGGAGGCGAGGGTGGTGAGGAGGAGGGAGAGGGCGAGGGTGATGAGAGGGCGCATGGGTGGGGTGGTAATCAGTAATCAGATTCTAAGGCAGAGAATATTGAATATTGAACAAGGAATATCCAGTGATGAAGTAGAGGCAGGGAGGCAGGGAGGCAGGCGTGTCCGGAGGCCACGCCCTACCGGCACAGTGGGAGGGGGGAACTAGAGCGCGGCGATGGGGGCAGTGGAGTCGCCGATGCGGTCGGCTTGGAAGCAGGATTTTTGGAGCATGGCGAGGTAGAGATTGCAGAGGGGGGTGTCGTTGTTGAATTTGACGTGGCGTCCCGGGGTGAGGGTGCCGCCGCCGTTTCCGGCGAGAATGATGGGGAGCTCGTTGTGCTGGTGGCGGTTGGCGTCTTTGTGTCCGCTGCCGTAGACAATCATCGAATTGTGGAGGATGGATTTGCCATCGACGTCCTTGGTATTGCGAAGTTTGTCGAGGAAATAGGCGAACTGGTCGACGTAAAAGCGATCGATTTTGATGATCTTGTCTATTTTTTTGCGGTCTTCGCGGTGATGGGAAAGCGAGTGATGACCCTCGGGGACGCCGATCTGCTTGAAGGTGCGATTGGAGCCGTCATGGGCGAGCATGAAGGTGGCGATGCGGGTAGAGTCGGTCTCGAAGGCCATGGCCATGAGGTCATACATGAGGCGGATGTGTTCCTGGTAGTCCTCGGGGATGTCGTCGCGCGGGGTGGGCGCATGGGGGTCCGGGAGCGGGCCGAACTTTTCCGCTTTTTCGATGCGTTGTTCGATTTCGCGGACGCCGGTGAGGTATTCGTCGAGTTTATCCTGATCATTGCGGCCCAGTTGTTTATTGAGTTGGGCGGCATCATCGAGGATGAAATCGAGTATGGAGCGTTCCTGGTGTTGGCGGGCGTCGTAATTGCGTTGGCGTTCGGCGGCGTCTTTTCCTTCTCCGAAAAGTCGTTCGAAGACGAGGCGAGGATTGGCCTCGGGAGTCATGGGGGTGGTGGCAGAGCTCCAGGAGATATTGTATTGGTAGGCGCAGGAGTATCCGGAATCGCAGCGGCCGGCTTTGCGGACGCCATCGCAGGAGAGTTCGAGGGAGCGGAAGCGTGTGAGGTCGCCGATTTGGTTGGCGGCGAGTTGGTCGGCGGAAATGCCGAGTTTGATATCGGCGCCGGAAGTTTTTGTGGCGCGGACGCCGGTGAGGAAGGTGGAGTTTGCGCGGGCGTGATCGCCGGCGCCGTCTTCGTGGCCCCAGCCCCAGTGTTGTTCGAAGCCGGAGTAGATTTGGAAATCTTTCTTGTGAGGTTCGAGGGCTTTGAGCGTGTTATTGAGTTGGTAGTTGGTGCCGGTGCCTTTGGGGTCCCATTGGTCGGCGATGGCGCCATTGGGGAAGTAGACGAAGGCGGTGCGCAGGGGGGCGCCCGAGGCGGTGGTCGCGATGGCGCCGGCCTTGCCCGCGGCGAGGGCATTTTGCGGGAGGAGTGATTCGAAGGTGGGGAGCGCTATGGTGGCTCCGAGGCCTCTGAGGAAATGACGGCGATTTACGGACATGGGTTTAAATCACTAATGGAGACTAATTTATACCAATCTTTGGATTTTGCTGATGGTGTTCCCTTATTAAGAGAACGCGCCCGGAGGCTTGGAAGTTTCAGTTCTTGGCCGCGAGGCGGTCGCCGTCGCCGCGGCGCTTTTGGAAGGCGGGGCTTTCGACGATTTGGTAGATGATTTCACGGATGTAGCCACCGGACTTTTCGGAATTGGCGACGATTTTGTCGATGACGGGGATGTCGTAGTATTCGGTGCCGCGGCCGAGGGCGTAGGTATAGAGTTTTTCCGTGAAGCAGCGGTAGAAGTCGGTGCGGCGATCGCCGGAGGAGAGGATATCGGCGAGTTCGAAGACGTCATTAAATTTTTCGCCGGTCATGAGTTGTCCCGCGGGATCGATGGGCGCGCCGTGATCTTTGTCGCGCCAGCGACCGCCGACGTCGAAATTCTCGAGGGCGAGTCCGAGGGGGTCGAAGCGTTCGTGGCAGGACGCGCAGAGAGCTTTGCTGGCGTGGAGGGCGAGGAGTTCGCGTTTGGAGGCGCTGTGGCCGGCTTCTTCTTTTGCTTCTTCGAGCTCCGGGATATCGGGTGGCGGGGGTGGGGCGGGTGTGCCGAGGATATTGTCGAGGACATAGAGGCCCCTTTTGACGGGCGAGGTTTCGGTGGGATTGGAGGTGACGATATGGAGGGAGGCGTGGGTGAGAAGTCCTTTGCGTTTGTGCTTTGGATCGATTTTCACGAGGCGCATTTCCGAGCCTTTGACGCCGGGGATTTTATACCAGTTGGCGAGCTTTTCGTTGAGGAAGGTGTAGTCGGCATTAAGGAGTTCGTGGGCGGGGCGGTTTTCCTTGAGGAGGTGAGCGATGAGCATTTCGGTTTCCCGGCGCATGGCGCTGCGGAGGTCCTGGCTAAAGATGCGGAAGGCTTTGCCGAGGTTTCGTTCGCCGGTGAGGCGGCGGGGGTCGATATCGATGGTTTGGACGTTTCGGGTGAGAAGCCATTGGCCGACGAAGTTATCGATGATGCTTTCGGCTTTTGGATCGACGAGCATGCGATCGATTTGGGAGCGCAGATTGGCGCGGAGTTTATTTTCGCGAGCGAGGCGGAAGAGTTCGTCATCGGGCATGGAGCTCCAGAGGAAATACGAGAGGCGGGAGGCGAGGGCGAACTCGTCGACGGGAATGATTTTACCGGGGTTGTTGGGTTGGGGTTGGGTTTCGGCGCGGAAGAGGAAGCGAGGGGAAGCGAGGATCGCGACGTAAGCTTGGGCGACGCCGTCTTCGAAAGTGCGGTTGGGCTGGGCGTCGACGGATTGGGCGATGGCGACGAGTTTTTCGAGGGATTCGTCGTCGATGGGGCGACGGTACGCGCGGTCGGCGAAGTTACGGATGAGTTTGCGGGCGTATTCTTTGCGGGAAGCCGTGTTGTCTTCCGGCGGGCCGTCGGTGAAGACGGCGTGGTATTGATCGGGGTAGACGCGATGCGAACCATCGAGGGGGCCGCGGAGGTCGATGGTATAAACGTAGAGGTCGAGGTGTTTTTCGTTTTCCTCCGGGGGTTCGGATTCTTTGAGCGTGATGGTGAAATTGTTGCCGCCTTTCTCGAGGCGAACTTTACCGCGGATGACGACGGATTTGTTGAAGTCCCAACCGAGTTCGCGACTGAGGACGGGTTTATCGTCTTTGAGGAGGGTGAAATTGGCGCTGTGGCTGGTGGCTTCGGAGGAGCCCTTGATTTGGACTTCTGCGCGGACTTCGTATTCGCCGGCGTGTTCGATCTGTTCGGTGTTGGTGAAGCGGTCGGATTTTTCGAAGGGGACATCGCGGGGTTGGCGTTTGTCTTCGTTTCTGAAATTGGAGCCCCACATTTTGATGGTGGGGATGTAGGGGCCTTCAGTGTGGACCGATTCGGCGACGATTTCGCGGGCGGCGTTCAGGTATTTCTCCATGAGGAGCGGAGAGAGGGAGAGGACATCGCCGATGTTATCGAAGCCGTATCCGGTATCGTCGGCGGGAAAGGCGTCGGTGGCGTCGAAGTCGACGCCGGTGAGGTCTCGGATAGTGTTCTCGTATTCGGTGCGGTTGAGGCGCCTGATGGTGACGCGACCGGGATCGGGGTTATCGGGATCGACCTTGAAGATTTGGCGTTGGATCCAGCCGGTGATTTCTTTGCGTTGCTCTTTTGAGGGTTGGGATTTTTCCGGGGGTGGCATGGTGCCGGCGCGGAGGTTTTTCCAGACGGCGAGCCACAAGTCGTGATTGTCGAAGTGTTCCGTGAGGGATTCGTAGGATTCGAAGGAGAGGCTACCTTTCTCGGAGGCGTCGTCGTGGCAGTCGAAGCAGTAATCCACGAGGATGGGTTCGATGGTTTTTTGGAAGAGGGCGGCTTGTTGGGGGTTGGGCTCGGCGGCGGCGGGGGACGACACGAGGGCGAGGGCCGCGAGCAGGATGATGGCGGCGAAGAAGGAGTGGGGCCTGGTGGCTGGAGTTTGCGGCGGGCGCATTGTGATCGCTGGTAGAACGTAGCGCAGGTTGGGTTCTTTCGGTAGGACTATTGGCGGGATGGGTGGGTGAACGGATGGGGTGGGGAGGAGTGGACGTCTGCCCATGCGGAGGGCTTCGTCCGGGCCAGTGTGGGGCCGCCCCTTCAGCGTTCATTTTATCGCTTGTGCCAACGGCGCGAGGCGATGGATGAATTTGTGTTGGCGGTGTTGGGCGGCGGGGGTAGTTTGGACAACTGTCTCTGCTTATGAAACGAAAGAAGCCGCTTGCGATGGGAACGGCCGTGGTAGCCGTGCTTTGTTTGGGATGGATCGCCGTCGAGGCGGCCGAGGGTGATGACGAGAAGTTGCCGGTGGGGCAGCATGGGGCGGGGGAGGAGCGGGAAGAGACGAATAATCCGTTGGACGTCGTCATGCCGGATGTGCCGGAGTGGACGGTGGAGCGGTATGCGGGTCCTGATCTGACGAAGAATGCGACGGCGTTGTGTTTTGATGAAGAGGGGAACGTGTATGTGACGGAGACATACCGGTGGCGAAACGGGGTGCACGACAATCGCAACCATCGCTATTGGTTGATGGATGATTTAAAAGCGCAGACTGTCGAGGATCGGGCAGAGTATTTACTGAAGTGGGAGGCGGAGAAATTTGGGCCGGGATATTTCACGGAGACGTCCGAGCGGGTGATGAAGTTGAGTGACACGGACGGGGACGGAGTGGCGGACGAGTCGGTGGTATTTGCGGACGGGTTCGACGCGGTCGAAGACGGGCCGGCGATCGGGGTGATCGAAGGGGATGGGAAGATATACATGACGAGTATTCCTCACGTGTGGATGTTGGAGGACACGGACGGGGATGGAACGGCGGACGTAAAGGAGCCGGTGGCATCGGGGTTTGGTGTGAAGACGAGTTTAAGCGGGCATGATTTGCATGGTTTGGCCTGGGGAATGGACGGGAAGCTGTATTTTTCGCTGGGGGATCGCGGGTTCAATGTCACGACGAAGGAGGGAGAGCAGCTTGTGGATGTGAACTCGGGTGCGGTGTTTCGCTGCAATCCGGACGGGACCGATTTGGAAATTTTTTATCATCAACTGCGCAATCCGCAGGAGCTGGCATTTAATGAATACGGGGATTTGTTCACGGTGGACAACAACTGCGACCAGGGTGATGAGGCGCGGGTGGTATATGTGATCGAGGGTGGGGATGCGGGTTGGACGATGGGGACCCAGCATTTGACCACCTTCAAGGATGACATTGAGGATGGCGGTTTGGGGGTGGATCCGTTTTGGATGTCGGAGGAGTTATGGAAGCCGGCGCAGGAGGGGCATCCGCAATGGTTTTTGCCCGCGTTGTCGAATCTGACGGACGGTCCCTCGGGAATGGTCTTCAACTCGGGGCATAATTTGCCGGCGCGATACCGGAATCATTTTTTGGTGTGTGATTACCAGGGGACGGCGGCGCAGTGTGATTTGTATTCGTTTCGGGTGAAGCGCGAGGGGGGCGGATATGTGACGGAGGACGAGCACAAGTTTTTCACGGGGGTGGCGAATCCGGACGTGGACCTGGGTTATGACGGGCGCTTCTATCTTGCGGATTTCGGCGGGGGCTGGGTGGTAACGGACCAGGGCGGGGTTTATACCTTGTCGCACCCTGAGAGTTTGGAAGGGAACGACGTGGTGGCGGACGTGGCGCGTTTGTTTGGGGAGGGGTTTGAGAGGATTGAAGAGGAGGAATTGGGGGAATTATTGGGGCATGACGATATTCGGGTGCGGCGGCGGGCGCAGTTTGAATTGGTGGGTCGCGGGGAGCCGGGATTTGTTGTTTTGAGGAAGTGTGCCGGGGAGGGGCGGAATTTATTGGCACGATTGCATGCGATTTGGGGGTTGGGGCAATTGGGTGCGGGAGATTTGATTTTGACCTGGGCGGAGGATCCGGAGAGCGAGGTGCGGGCGCAGGTGGCGAAGACGAGCGGCAACGTGGGGAATCCTGGGGCGGCGGACGAGTTGGCGGTGATGTTGGGAGATGAGAGCGCGCGGGTGCGGACCTTTGCGGGGATTGCTTTGGGCAAGGTGGGGAGGCAGCGGGATTTGGAAGCGGTGGTGGCGATGCTGGAGGCGAACGGGGACGAGGATATTTATGTGCGGCACGGGGGGGTGATGGCGTTGGCGGGGATTGGGGAGCCCGGGGAGTTGGCGAAGCTTGCGGAGCATGAATCCCGGAGTGTGCGATTGGGGGCGTTGTTGGCGTTGCGGTATCAGCGGGCGGGTGAGATTGCGGCGTTCCTGGAGGATGAGGATCCGTTGATTGTGGAAGAAGCGGTTCGTGCGATCAACGACACGCCGATTCCGGAAGCGTGGGATGCGTTGGCGGCAGCGACGGAGGGCATTGTGGCGAGTGGAGTCCCGAGTGAGACGATTTTTGTGCGTTTGTTGAATGCGAATTTGCGATCGGAGGCGAAGGAGAGTGCGGTGCGCCTGGCGGCACTGGCGAACGACAAGTCGCTGCCTGAGGCGTATCGCGTGCAGGCATTGAATTTTTTGAAGCATTGGGCGGCGCCGCCGCCGGTGGATGCGACGATGGGGGTGTATCGGCCGGTGAAGCCGCGGAAGATTGCGCCGGTGAAAGCGGAGTTGGCGGGGGAGATGAAGGCAGTGTTTGGGCGCGCGCGGGGAGAGTGGTTAGCGGCGGCGTTGGATGTGGCGGGTTCGTTGGACATCAGTGTGCCGCGGCAGATGCTGTATGAGTGGCTGGAGGATGACTATCGGAGCGTTGCGGCGCGGGTGGCGGCGATTGAGTGGTTGGCGGAATCGCCGGACGGTCGGTTGACGAAAGTGTTGCCGCGTCTGGCGGCGGCGAAGCAGGCGCGCTTGGCGGCGGCGGCGACGCTGGTCTTGAGCCGGTTGCAGCCTGATGCGGCTCCGGAATTGATCGGCGCGTTGGTGGAGCGGAACAATGTATATGCGAAGCGGGTGGCGTTGGAATTGATGGCGGAATCGCAGAATCCGAAAGTGGTGGAATTGTTGGCGGAACAGATCGGGAAGCTAATTGAGGGGGAAGTGCCGCCTCAGGTGGGATTGGATGTTTTCCTGGCGGGGGAGCGTCAGGCGACGCACAAATTGGTGGCGCCGAAGTTTCAGGAACTGCAGGGGGCGTATGGGACGCGCAAGTCGGGCATATTTGAGCTGGCGATTGCGGGCGGGGATGCGCAGGCGGGGCGCCGCGTTTTCGACAACCAGGGCACGTGCCGGAAGTGTCACCGGACCGAGGGGAGTGGTGGCCGGGCGGGACCGGATTTGGCGGGGGTGGCATTGCGATTGCCGCCGGCGCAATTGTTGGAATCGATTTTATATCCTAACAATGTGATTGTGCCGGGATACGGGATTTGTTCGGTGACGTTGAAGGACGGGGAGATGGTCGCGGGGTCATTATTGGAGGAGAGTGCGGAGAATGTCGTGATCAAGGTGCCGGAAGGAGGGCGCCGGAAAGTGTTGTTGGAGGACATCGAGATGCGAACGCCGGTGATGTCGAGTATGCCTCCGATGGGGTTGGCGTTGTCGAAGACGGACTTGCGGGATTTGATGGCGTATATGGCGAAGCAGACGGATGTGGAAGAGGACGACGATGGAGAGGAGGAAGGGGCGAAGCATGGGCGGGGGGAGTAGGGTTTTCGGTTGATCGGTTAGTCGGTTGGTTGGTTGGGTAGATGGTTTTTCGGTTGGCGGATGGTGGGGTTCGTGGCTGAATGGGGTATGAAAGTTTTGTTTGTTCCGTTGGGAGTATTGGCGGTTATATTTTTGGTGTTGGCGAGCGGGGTGGCGTCGAAGGAGGAGGGGGCGATCCAGGCGTTGATGATCACGGGGGGGTGTTGTCATGATTATGAGGCGCAGAAGGAGATATTGAGTGTGGGGATATCGGAGCGGTCGGAGCGGGAGATTGATTGGACGATTTTGCATGAGGGTGGTGATGCGCGGGATCACCGGGTGAGTGTTTATGGGGAAGAGGATTGGGCATCGGGGTATGACATTGTTTTGCACAATGAATGTTTCGGGGGGGTCGAGGATGCGGCGTTTGTGGACAAGATGGTGGAGGGGCACAAGGGGACGCCAGCGGTGGTATTGCATTGCACGATGCACAGTTATCGGAATGCGCCGACGGAGCGGTGGCGTGATTTGCTGGGGGTGAAGTCGATGCGGCACTGGAAGAAGCGACCGATCACGGTGGTGCCGCTGGAGCCGGATCATCCGGTGATGAAGGGGTATCCGGCGGGGCACACGACGCCGGAGGGGGAGTTGTATGAAGTGATCGAGGTGCGGGAGAGTTGTACGCCGTTAGCGACGGGGAAGACCGACGTGGGGCAGGAGGAGATTTGTGTGTGGGTGAACGATTTTGAGGGGACGCGTGTGTTTGGGACGACGTTGGGGCATCATAACTCGACGATGAGCGAGGACGAGTATTTGGATTTGGTGACGCGAGGGTTTCTGTGGGGGCTGGGGGGGAGTGCTAATTAATAACTAATAATTAGGAATTAGGAATTTTGGGGTGCTATTTTTCGGGGAGGTCGAAGCGGATGGGGGTGTCGGCTTTGAACATGTGGCCGCCGGGTTGGCCGTCGGCGCCGAGGTTGATGAGTTCGACGGTGGTGTTGTCGTTGAGGAGATTATAGACGATGGGGTTGCCGAGGCGATCGGCGATGGGTTCTTCGGTGTATCCTTTATCGACGAGTTGATCGAGGGAATCGGGAGGGGCGCCGTGGTCGAGGTGGTATTGGATGATGAGTTCGGCGGTTTCGTGGAGGTGTTCGCGATCGAGGCGTCCGGGGGCTTCGAGGTTGCGGGCGAACCAGAGGCCGGCGGCGACGACGAGGCCGAGGGCGGCGAGGGTGATGATGAGGTTTTTGGTGGCGAGGGGTTTGTGATCTGGTTTGGGCATGGGTGGGGTAAGATGGGGGAAGGGGGTGGTGTTGTCGCGGAGAAAATGGCTGCCAAAAGGCCTGGGAGCGGACGGGGCGTGAGGGGGCGGACGAGCGCCCCATTCTTCGCCAAGGCTGCGAGGGGCGCGCGCTCGTCCCTACCGGACCGTGGGAGAGGTCGTAGCTTAGTTCGCCGATGTGGTGGGGCGCGTGGCGCGGAGGAGGGTGGCGGCGAGGGCGGCGAGGAGGACGAGGACGAGGACGGCATTCCAGAAGCCGATTTTTTGGGTGGAGGCGAAGCCGAGTTTGAGTTCGAGGGGAGCGTTTTCTGAGACTTGGACGCTGCGGTTGAAGGTGTAGATCGTGCCTTCCTCGGGGAGGGTGATCGTGATGTTTTGCGGAGCGGGATCGATGGTTCGTTGGTGGCGGACGAGGCGTCCCGCGATGCGTTGGAGGACGGCGTTGTCTTCGCTGGTGTTGCCTTGAAGGAGTTGGGAGAGTTCCTGTGGGCGGAAGTTTAGATCGTTGTTGTTGAGGACGGGATTGGCTGCGGCGCCCTGGATGATTTGCTCGTTTTGGGTGAGATCGGCGACGCCGCCGTTGTCGACGTAGAGTCGTTGCCGGCGGGTGTTGAGGCCGACGACGGCTTGTTGAGTCTGGAGGTTTTCCAGTTGGACGCGGGCGTCTTCATTGGACGCGGCGTCGAGGGCGTATCGGTTGGCGACGCTGTTGAGCGCCCAGTTGGCTTTCTTCTGGTCACCGACCTGGAGGTATTCGTTGGCTCGTTCGAGCAACTGTTCGGCTTCGCGGGCTTGTTTCTGGCGTTCGCCGCTGGCCTTGGAGAGGTAGGAATCGCGGTCAAAGCTTTGCCACGATTGTTTGCCGACCTGTTCGAGATTTCCGTCTTCGCTCGTGAGCGCGAATCCTTCGGGAGCCATCACGTTCCAGGTGATGTTTTCGAGGGGGACATTGAGTTGGGGGCTGGTGAGTTTGAGGCGTGTCAGGCGTTTGCCGGGGACGGAATAGACGAAGCGAACGCTAGCGGTGCGATCGTCGGCTCCGGGGAGGATGTGGAATTGCCAGGCGTCGCCCTGGCGGACGGAGTGGACGCTTTCGCCATTGACGAAGATACTGAAGAGGTCGCCTTCGGCGGGGAGTCCGATGTTGAGGCTGCTGCGTTGGATGACCTCGATGGTGAGGTCGACCGCGGTGAGTTGGTCTCCGGTGGGGGAAAGCACGGTCGTGAGGGTTCCGGCGGCGACGCGCAGCTTCAGTGCTTCGGCGAGGGAGTGGCGGCTGACCTGGAGGTTCAGGGGTTGTCCGGGAGTGACGGCGCGGAGTGTGAGGGCGGGTGCCGTGCGCACCCCGGCATCGCGGAGTTTTTGTGGAACGGCATTCCAATCGGCGCGTTGCCAACCGCGGGGGAGATCGCCGGTTTCGAGTTCGAGGCGGCCGCCGGCGCGGACGGCGAAGTGGTAGGTGAGTTGGCGGACATCGGGGAAACCGGCGAGGACGAGTTGTTCGTTATTGTTTGCGCGATCGTCGCGACGTTCGAACTCGATGCGGACCTCGACATCGCCGACGACGCGGCGTTTGAACTGGACTTCCCAAATGTCGGAGTCGGGCGCGGTGCGGACGAGATCACTGACCGCATTGCCGCCGGCGCGGAGGGTCTTGATTTCATCTTCCGAGGACACGGGGAGCCGGACGAGGAGGCTACGGATGGAAGCGTTTTGGACTTTAAAGATGCCATCGATAGCGGTGCGGGTTTGGCCTTCGCGGAGCGTGATTTCGTGGAGGACCTGTCCGGTGATCCAGGGATCGAGCTTTTCGATTCCGAGCACGAGGCTCCAGTCGCGTTGGAGGAGGCGGAAGGCGAGGGCGCCCTGCGAGTCGCCGCCGAGGGTTCGGGGGTCGACCTCGGAGATGTTTTGCCGGGAGACGGTATTGAGGCGGATACCGGTGGTGGGTTTGACGACGAGGTCGCCGGTTTGGCGGGTGGCTTCGTTGAGTTCGAAGCGGGGGACGTTCCAGTTTTCGAATTCGGCGGGGGTAGAGCTGGTGAGGGTGAGGGCGAACTCCTGGGAGCCGATGGTTTTGCCGTTCAGATGGAGGACGATCTGCCGTTGGTTGTCGTCCGTGAGTTCCGCCCAGTGATGGAGGGCGCCTCCGCTGAGGGATTCGACTTCGAAGCCATCGGGGAGCGGGAAGCTGAGTTGGAAGAGGCCGGCACGGGTGATGTCGACGTTGAAATTGATGCCGAGCACGATGCGTTCGTCGCCGAAGGAGAGGACTTGTTTTGAGAACACGCGAACTTCGGGGGCGACGGGAGCGACGCGGAGTTGGAGGTCGCCGCCCTCGGCGCCGTATCGGTAGACGCGGTGGAGGACGTACTGGTCGTTGGGGAGAAGCGAGGCATCGAAGTCGCCGACATTTACGAGGGACATGGAATCGGAGTCGACCTGTTCGGGTTGGGCATCGGGGCCAAAGGCCAGGGCGACGAGGCCGACTTGGCCGGCGGCTTCGTCGACGGAGATGGGGGCGACGGTGACGTCGGTGGGCAGGGGATCGAGACCTCGTTGGGTATCGATGCGGATATCGAAGGGTTTCGATTGGGCGGGTTCGACGGCGAGTTGGAGGATGCGTTGGTCGGCGTCGAACTGCCATGAGCCGATGGGGCCGTGAACTTCACTAACCGTGAGGCCGTCGGGAATCTGGACGGCGAGGGATTTCACCTGGCCTTGTGAAGGGCGGATGTTCAGGCGATGGCGACCATCCACCACGCCGGGGCCGGGGAGGTAGAGGTTGGAGGCTTCGACGAAGAACTGTGTTTCCTCGGCGGTGACGTCGCGGGCTCTTGGCTTGAGCGAAATGTTCGCGTTCTTGATGGGAGCGAGGAGGATGGATGCGGCGCTGTCATTGGCGTTGCCATCGGCGGAATCGATTTTGACCGCGCTGGGGCTCGTGAACTCCCATTCGGGTTGATTGTAGGAGGCGTTGATTTGCTGAACGGCGGCGGTGCCGGTGGGGACGGCGAAGCCGGCGACGGGGTCTGCGATTTCGAGTTCGTATTTGAACGTGGCCTCAAAATTTGCGGGGGCGGCGGTTTCGGAATCGGTGGCGGGAATGGAAACGACGTAAGCGAGTCCTTCGTTCGGGACTTGTTGGGTGGTGAGTCGGAGGCCTTTACCTTTGAAGTTGGAGAGGACGGCGGGGGCCTTGAGGAGGAGAAAGCGATCGCCGGGTTCGCCCGCGATCTTGACCGTCGCATTGGCGAAGAGGCGATTGGTATCGTGATCGATTTTCCATTCCTGGGTGATGGATTGCGGGGCGGAGAAGCCATCGGGGATGACGGGTTGGGCGGGGGCGGTTTGGGTGCCGGCGAAGATGAGGGTGAGGGTGCCGATCAGAATCGTGGCGGCTTCCGGGCCGGGGTATGCGGGCGGTGTTTTCTTCTTCTTTTCTTTGGGTTTGGATTTGCGGGAGTTGAGGTGTTTCAAGAGATCGCGAATTGCTTTGATGAAGAGGACGAGGAGGAGGACACCGAGAATGACGGTGAGGATGGCGAAGAACCATGGGGCGCTGTCGCGTTGGGTGAGGATGCCGAGGGCGACGAGGAGGGCGCCGCCGATGCGATAGCGGGCGCGATCGTTTTTACTTTCAATGAGGAAGGACCAGAGGACCGCGACGACGCCGGCGCCGACCGCGAAGATACCGAGCCAGGAGAGGTTGGCGCGCCACGAGGCGATACTGTCGACGTGGAGATAGACGGCTTCATTGGGGGTGAGGACGGGAATGCTGAGGTGGAGGGGCGCGGGCGATCCGATGCCGGCGCCGGCTTCGATGGTCATGAAAGCGGAGATTACGAGTGCGATCAGGAGCGCCATCAAACCGATGGCGCGTTGCCAATCGTTCTTTCGGGTGAAGTGAATGCCGACCGCCGCGAAGAGGACCGCGAGGAAGAGGCCGGTGATTCCGTTTTGGGTAATCCAGGCGAAGCCGGAGGGACGGAGGACGGGCGTGGGTGGGGAGACCGAGCCGCCTTTGGGGACGAGGATGTGTTTTTTATCGCCGTGGACGTGCCACTCCGTTTTGAGGACCGGCGCGGACACGATGGGGAGGGCGAGGACGGGATTGGAACCGTCGACGGCGGGTCGTCCGAAGCGGAGGCGGACTTCGACGGGGATGTTCGGGTCGGTGCCACCGGGGAGGGGAATGAGGGTGGCGTCTTCGGCTTGGCGGGCGTTGGCGGGTTTGCCGGCGACGGAGACATCCCAGAGGCGGACGGACTTGGGGAGTTCGAGACGGAGGGCGCGTTGGCCGCGGGATTTTACGTAGTAGATGAGATCGGAGACGAGCTGGCCATCTGGGGACACCGTGCTGTTGACCTCGGAGAACTCGACGACCTGGGTGGCCATCGCGCCGGGTTCGAACCAGGTGACATCGACGCCGAGTTCGAAGGGGCGTTCCGTGTATTGCCAGACCCCGAGAGAGGGAGCGGCGGTGAGGAGTTGGAATTCGGCGGGGAGTTCGAGGGCGTCGAGTTTGAGAAGATTTTCGGAGACGAGCGTGGGCTCGATTTTGATTTGGAGGGGGCTGACGACCTGGAGGTAACCGCGTTCGTCCTGGACGGCGAGGGGCGTGACGCGGCCGGGGCGGAGGCTGGCGCCGTCTTGGCTGAGTTTTTCTTCGAAGGTGACGAGGAGGGTATAGGGGCCGATGACGGGTTGATGAAGTGTCACGATCAGGGTTTCGCCGTCGCGGCGGTAGGTGCGGTAGTCTTTGCCATCGACGACGACATTTTCGAGGTCTTCGGGAACTGTGAGTTGGAATTCGGACACGGGTGCGCCGGTGATGAAGTAGTTGATGAGCACGCTGCCGTAGGCGGCGCCTTCGCTGAGGGAGTAGAGGTGGAAGGAATCGGCCTGAACGCTTTTCTCGAGGAGTTCGATCTGTAGATTCGCGGACCAACCGGTTTCGCGGATGCGGAAGGCTTGTTGGAGATTGGGGACGTTCTTTGGAAAGTAGGAAAGGGGTTTTTCGACGAGGAGATCGGTTTCGGCGACGGCGATGCGGAAGCCGGGGGCACCGACGATCCCGATGTCGCCGCGGACTGATTTGGCATCGGGAAAATTGAGTTGCGGGAGGGTCCATTCGCCGGCGGTGGCGGCTTCGTTTTTCTCGAGGTTGAGATTGATGAGTTGGCGACCGGCGACATCGGCGCCGAAGATAACCTTCAGGTTTCGTTGTCCGGCTTCGATGGTGGAACCGACCACGTAGTCGGCGACGCTGTTGCCGGATACCGAGACCACCGAGTAGTCCGCGGGCATGCGGAGGTCCCATTCGCGGACGGGAGCTTCGCGGATATCGAGTTCGATATCGGCATTGATCACGCGATCAGTTTCCGCGAGTTGATAGAGGACGATCTGGGAGACGTTGATTTCGGGTTGGATGCGATCGGCGACGACATCGAACTGGTGTTGGGCGGAGGGGAAGCGGTAGACGAAGATTTGGCGGGCGTTGATGGCGTCGCCGGGGAATTGTTCGGGCGCGAGTTGGGTGAGGCCTTGGAGGTCGGCGGGTTCGAGGCGGACGCTGCCTTGGTTGGAGAGGCGGATGTATCCGGAGTGGCGGACCGCGCCGACGGGGGTGAGGTGCATCGCTTCGACGCGCACCGGGAAGGCGCCGAGGGGGTGTTGGGTGCGCACCGTGATTTGGGCGGAATCGGTGATGGCTTCGTTGAGTTTGATTTCGAGGGTTCGGGTGGCGTTGTCATCGGGCTCGGATACCGACCATGCGACGACATTGGCGCCTTCGACGTCGAGGATCTCGCCGGGTCCATCGAGGGCGATTTGGAGGTCGTTCAGTTCGCCTTGGAGGATGCGGTAGTCGATGAGGTGGTTCTGGCGCATGAGATCGGCGCCGACGGTGGCTTCGATGCGGGCGGTCGTGCTGAAGAAGAGTTTACCCTCGCCGATTTTGCGGGAGGCTTTCCAGGATAGTTGGGCTTGGCCGGTGGCGGGGATGAAGCCCTGCCAAGTGGTGTTTTGATTGTTTCCGCGCGGGGTGGGAAAAACGGACGCGCCTTCGCGGAACTCCGTTTTGGTGTCGATGCCGTCGAGGATGATGGGGGTGACGGCGCCGCCGGTGACGAAGAAGTGCATGGAGCGCCATTCCTTGTCGTGAGCGATGGGTGCGACGAAGTCGAGTGTGATGGGGTAGTTCCCGGGTTTCTCGAAGACGAGTTCGTAGTGGGTTTGTCCTTTGCCGACTTGTTTGAGGTTGAGTTGGTATGGGGCGTCGGCGGGGACCGAACTGGCGGCGACGTTTCCGGAGAAGATGGAGACGGCGGTATTGGGTTTGGTGACGCGAGCGGTGCCGGTTAGTTGGAAGGAACCGTTGCGGGCGTCGGGGGAGATCGTGCCTTCGAGGCGGGTATTGAAGAACTCGACGGGGCCGGCGACGGTGCCGGTGGGGGAGAGGGCGACGGTGAGTTGGCCGCCGGTGGTGGTTTGGAACTGAGTGGGATCGCCTTTTCGATGGATGGGGGTGAAGCCTTTGGCAGCGGTGATTTTGCCTTGGATGCCGGGGGCGTAATTGAGGTTGATGATGGTATTGAATCCGATGGCTTTTCCGGGGGCGAGGTGGGTGAGGTTGAGGGAAGCGGGGAGTTCGTATTCCTTGGAGCGGATTTTGATGGTGGGGTTGTATTGGTCTTGGCCTTTGTTGAGCCGGAGTTCGAGGACGCGGGAATCGTCGTCGGTGCGAACGGCCCATGACACGAGGTTGTCCCCGGTGACTTCGTAGACTTCGCCGTCGCCTTTGAGCTCGAGGGTGAAGGCATTGGCTTTGCCTTCAGTGACCTTGATATTCGGGGAGATGGTTTGGGTGGTGCGTTCGGGGCCGATTTGGACATTGGCGACCGCGTTGGCGGTGAAGAAGGAAGGGGGTTTCGGGAGGATGCCCTTTGCTTCGATGATGATTTTTCCGGTGCCGTCTTCCGAGATTGTGGCGTCGACAGCGGCGTTCGGGCGAGTGGGTTTCTTTGATTGTTGGGGCGGGTTGGGCTCGGTTTTTTCGACGACGGGAGGATTGGGTTCCGGTGTCTTTTGTGGGGGATCATCCTGGGCAAGAGCGGCGAAAGCGCCAGCGAGGAAGATGGAGGCGAAGGCGTAGGCGAATTTGTGTTTCATGTTTCTCAGTGAATTTCGTTTCCGACGGTCGTGTTTCAATCGAATTGGCGTAATTTGTTAGTCAGTTTTTTGTAAGAGAGATGTCATGAGTGGGGAATTTTTGGGTGTGCGAGGAAGGGGAGGCGCGTCCGGAGGCCACGCCCTACCGTTCCAACTGGCGGGCTTGGTTGATCATGTTCTGGAGTTGTTGGACGCGTGATTTGTTGGCAAAGGCATCGGGGAGGTTGGAGATATTGGTGGAGAGTTCCTCGAGGCTTACGGACTCGCCGAGAGGGATGCCCTTGAGGCGGGCGGCGAAGAGCGCGGCGGTGGTGGCGAGGCGTTGGGCGGGCAGGGCTTGATCGGGGCGGGCGGGGTTGGGTTCGTAGGGGATGGGCCAGCGTTTCTCAATCATTTCGCCGGAGGACATGTCGCGGAAGCGCACGGAAACGGAACCGAGATCACCTTCGCCCTCGGCGAGGGGTTCGACCTGGTAGACGGCGACGCCGGCTTCTTCGGCGGCCATTTCCGCGGCGTCGACCGAATCATCTCGGAAGTCTTCTTTTTCGAGGAGATGTTTTTCGAAGCCCAGGAGTTTGTAGTGGCCGACGCGATTGGGGTTGAACTCGACTTGGACTTTTACGTTTTTGGCGGAAGGGCGCAGGGCGCCGGCGATTTGTTTGGCGAAGCCGGCATCGGCATCTTCAGGGCGATCGAGGAGGTAGTAGCGACCGTCGCCTTTACGGGTGAGGGCTTCGAGGATTTCGTCGTTGAGGCCATCGGCCCCGATGCCGGCGGCGTCGAAGGCGATGCCGTTGTTGCGCATTGTTTCGACCATGGCGGAGAGGTTCTCCGGTTTGGCGTCACCGAGATTGGCGGCGCCATCGGTGAGGAGGACGATGCGGTTTTGGGCGCCTTCCTCCTGTTGTTCCATGGCTTTTTCGAAGGCGAGTTCGAGGGCGGCCTCGAGGTTGGTGCCGCCTTCGCTGGGGAGGTTGTTCACGGAATCGATGAGTTGTTGGCCGTTGTCGCCGGTGACTTGGTCGGCGATGAGGCGGGGTTGGCGTGCGAAGGAGATGAGCGTGGCTTGATCGGTGGGTTGGAGATGATCGGTGAGGAGCGCGAAGGCGTTGCGGACTGTTTCCTGGCGGTCGACGCGTTCCATGGAGCCGGAGTTATCGACGAGGAAGTTGAGGCGCAACGGGGTGTCGCCGGCGCGGCCGGCGGCGGCGGTGCGCATGGAGATGCGGACGAGATTGCGTTGTTGGAGGAAGGGGTGGATGGATTGTTCGATCTGGCAGGAGACTTTATCTTCCTGCGAGGGCATGGGGTCGTTGTAATCGAAGGCGTTGACGAACTCTTCAATGCGAACGGTGTTGGCGTCGGGCCATTCGCCTTTTTCGAGGGCGGCCTGGGCGAGTTTGAAGGACACGTCGCTGACGTGGAGGGAGAAGGTGGAGAAGGGTTCGGTGGCGGCGGATTTTTCGTCGAGGCTAAGCGGGGGTGAGTGGCTGGTATCCGCCGATCGGCTTTCGCGAAGTTGATCTTCTGCGAAGGCGATGAAGGCTTCGACGAGTTCGGTTTGCGATTGGGTATTTCGGACGGAGAGGAGCGAGGTGGATTGATCGAATGATACCGTGGCGCCGGGGGGGAAAGAGATTCCCTGCTGTTCGAGCAAATCCTGGACCTGATCGCTTGTAACCGGAGTGTAAGGATCGAAGGAGAGAAGATTGGGCGAAACTTGATAAGTGCTGTTGAAGAGCTCCTCGGTGGATTCGGTTCGTGGGACGATGGTGACGCCGCTGTCATCGACCTTGTATTTCATCCCTGCGAGTTCGGACGTGTATCGAATTGCTTCGGACAGGGGGACGTCTGTCAGGCTGAGTGTAATCCTGGGGCTGTTCGCGGAGGAGTCTTCGGTTAGCTTGGAAAGGTTTTGAATTTTGATATCAAGTCCCTTCCTCGACGCATCTGGTTCGATCGCATCGAGTTCGGCGCTCTTTTGTTTCAGGAATTCGATCGCGTCTTCCAAAGGGGTGTCTGTGAACTCGAGTCGCGGAACGATGATCGCCTCTAGTTTGTCTATTTTCTGTTCCTGTGGAGTTCTGAGAGTGGACGATGCCACGTTGGCATCCAGATACGCTCCGAGTTCATCATCCGGGGCTTTCTTTTTCCAAGCTTCCTGGACCCTTTCGAGCCGATCGGCGCGGGCTTTTTCGTAGGTTTCGCCGTCCATGCTCTCTTTGATGCGCGACTGATTCACGTTTTGACCGGTGGAGGCCCAGAGGTATTGGTTTTGGGCGGGGACTTGTTCGCCGAACGAATCGGAGTTGGCGGACGCGATATCCAGGGAACCGGTGGCTATCGTTCCGTCGTTTTCCTTGGGAACCCCTCCGCTGGCCACCGTTAGGCCGAGGGCGTTGAGGTTTGTCTGGCCGGCGGTATGGACTTGGACGGGAGGGGCGGGCTCGGGGGCGATACCGGCATCATCGACCATGACGCCTCCTGACATGGCGAAGCTTGCGGATGGAGCTGCATCGGGAGACGTGCCGTCGCGGGTGT
>JBCCIR010000033.1:0-40379 GCA_039028175.1 Verrucomicrobiota bacterium | reverse complement strand
GTCCGGTCCTGCGCCCCGCTCCATCGCGCCCATAATGACCCCTTGGTTCCCGTCAATTTCATCGACTGATGATGCTCAAACGCGCTCAAGGTCTGGCAAATCACCGCAAACGCCCCCGATTCCCACTTCATCGTCGCCGCAAAATTGTCCCGCAACTCCGGACGCCTCGCATCCTTCGTGTTCGCCGTCGCAAATACCGACGACGGATCCCCAATTCCCGAAAAATACCAACGCGCCAAATCAAAAAAATGAATCGGCTCCTCCAATACCCAGCTCCCCACCCGCTCCAAATCATATCTCCACCCCTCCGCTCCCTGCCGGTAAGGATGCCGCGACAATTCCATCATCAAATACTGCGGCTCACCCAAAATCCCTTCGTCCACCAAACGCTTCATCTCCCCCCACAGCGACGACAAGCGCAGCTCGTGCATGATCGACAACAATTTCCCCTTCTCCTTCGCCAGAGAAATCAACGCCTCACACTCGGACACCTTCAGGCACATCGGTTTTTCCAACATCAAGTGCTTGCCCGATTCCAATACCGCCTTCGCCACCTCGTAATGCAGATAACTCGGCACCACCACGTCCACCACATCGAGATCGTCCCGCGCCACCAGGTCACGCCAGTCTTCGTGAACGATCGCATCCGGATACGCCTCAGCCGCCTCGGCCCGCGTCCCTTCCGATCGCGCCGAAATCGCTGCCAGCTCGGCTCCCGCCGTCCCCGCCACCGCCCCCGCATGAATCTTCCCCCACGCGCCAAATCCTATCTGTCCAAATCGTACCGCTTCACTCATCACTTTGCGAGCCGCCATCCTCCACATCCCGCATCAGGTAAGCAAACAAATCCCGCAACTCCTCATCCGTTAGCCCCATCAATAATCCCTCCGGCATCAACGAAATCGGCGAGGCCTCGAGCCCCACCAATTCCCCGCGATCCAATACCGTGGTCTCGTTCGCAATGTCCCGCAGCGTCACCGTCCTCCCGTCCTGCGCACCAATCACACCCGTCATCACGCGGCCATCCTTCATCCGCGCGACAAAATTCTGATACCCCTCCCGAATCTCCAGGCTCGGCGCCACCGTCCCGTTCACCCAAAAATCGAGATTCCCACGCTCATACCCCGTCAAATCGGGCCCCACCTCGCCACCCTTTCCAAATAACCGGTGACACACCGCACACCGCTGCGTATACAAAATCTCTCCCCGTCCCAAATCACCACCATCCGCCGCCATCGCCGCGCGCACACGCTCCATCTCCGCAATCTGCTCCGGCGTGGTCTTGGCACCCGGTAACGGCCAATGCTTCGCCAGCAATAAATCAATTCCCTCGTCCTCATGCGCCCGTAACCGCTCCACCACGTCCGGCGGCACTTCATCCGCCTTGATTTTCCACTCGTCGATCTCCGCCAGATACGCCTTCGCCCAACCCACCCGGCTCGCCAATACCCGGTCCGCCGTCGCCCGCACCTCATGCTCGCGCGGCAATTGCCGGTGATACGCCGCCAGGATCGTATCCCCGATCGCCGGGTCGTCATAGGCCCCCAACGACTGCAAGGCCACCCGCTTCAACGCATACTGCCCCGGCGGCTTCAACAATCCCGACAAAACCCCCACCGCTTGCGGCCGCCTCACTTCTCCAAATACTTTCGCCAAAGCGATCCGCTCACCCATGGCCTGCTTGCCGTCCCGCACCCGCTTCAAAGCCTCCGCCACCGCCGCCTCGTCCCCCCGCCTCACCTCCAAAACAATCCCACTCTCCCCCGAATCCTCTCGGAATTCCGACAGCACTGCCGCCAAGACTTCCGGCAAATCCGGCACCGCCAATCCCTGGAATGCTTCTTCAAATCCCGCCATCAAGGCCCCCTTCGCTTCCCCGTCCGGAGCCCGCCGAATCAATTCCGCACATAACTCAAAATCTTCCTCCGTCCCCGCCATGGCATACCGTTGCATCACCCGCCCTAACAAATGCTCACGAACCATCGCAGAATCCCACACGCCGTCCCCTTCCCCGAACAAATCCAAAACAAAACCCCGATCCTCCGCATGCCCCTCAATCGCCCACCAAATCAACAAGGGAATCCGCGAATCCCGACCATCCTCCTCCCGCCCCAGCAACGCGCGCACAATCCCCGCAGCCTCCCCCTCCGGCAATCGCTTCGCCGTGCTCGCCAACTGCGCCCGCACTTCCACCGCTTCCTCGCCCACCGCCATGTCGGCCATCTTCGCCGCCAACACCTCCCCCGCATAACGCCGATCCCCCACCAAGCGCACCACCCAGCGCCGCACATGCTCATCCCCATGATCCAGCAATTCCAAGGCCAACCCGTCCCCAAGGGCCCCCAGTAAATTCAACGCCCACAAGGCCTCGAGCGACCGCTGCCCGTCCCCCTCCGCCTTCACAATCTCTTCCAAACGCCCCACCACACTCGCATCCCCCCGCTCCCCCAGTTCCAACACCGCCATCCGGCGCACTTCCCGGTTGCCGTGCCCTAACAAACCAATTAAACGCGCCGTATCCATCACCGTCACATCCTGTAAAGGCTCCAAGGCACGCCCCGAAGGCCGCACCCGGTATATCCGGCCGCTCGTCTTGTCCCAGTCGTCCACCGGTGAGACATGACTCAGTCGGGTGTCATACCAATCCGCGATATAAAACGCCCCGTCCGGTCCCACTTTCGAACACACCGGCCGAAACCACCGGTCCGGACTCTCCAGCAAATTCTCCTCATCCACGGTCCGGAATGTCGAACCCGCTTCCTCCAGCGAACTCACCCACACGACGTTGTGCAACGCGTTGGGCGCAATGATTTTGCCCCGATACGCTTCCGGAAAGAGCCCCGCCTCGTAAATACTGAACGCCTGCGCAAAACGACGATCGTCCCCCTCGTGGGCCATGTGCTCATACCAGCCGAACGCATACGGATTCGTCAGCGGACCATGCTTCCCCCAGTTCTTCTTGCCATACCCACCCTGCGCATAGTGCATCCCCCGCGTGCCCCCGTTGTTCGTCCCCGTAAAAACCCGTCCCTTCGCGTCAATCTCCAAACTGAAGGTGTTCCCGCCACCCTCCGCATAAATCTCGAACACTTTCGTCTCCGGATGATACCGCCACACGTTCTGCCCCTGCCACTCGACATCCTTGGTCACCGCACTGCTCACCTTCCCCGTGGTCGTGCTCCCGTTCACCCCATACAACCACCCGTCCGGACCCCACAAAATACTGTTCGCCACGGAATGCGTGTCCTCCAAACCAAACCCCGATAAACAAACCTCCGGATCCCCATCCGGAACATCGTCCCCGTCTGCATCCGGATAAAATAACAGGTAAGGCGGATTCATCACCCATATCCCCCCGCGCCCCGTCGCCACCGAGGTCACAATGTTCAACCCCGTCAGCACATCCTTGTGCGAATCAAAAACCCCGTCCCCCGTCGTATCCTCAAACACGGTCACCTTGTCCGCCCCCGGAAAATGAGCCGGAGGCGCCGGCGGAACCTTGTCGAACTGCGCCCGCAGATACTGATCATATCGCACCACCTTCAACCCCGCCGGAAACTGATACTGCCGATACTGCACCACCCACATCCGACCACGCCGATCAAAACTCACATGCAACGGCTGCGTGACCACCGGTTCGCTCGCCACCAGTTCCACCTCAAACCCATCCCGCACCGCAAACGCCGCCAACGCGTCCTCCGGTGAACGCGGCGGCGTGTCATCCGCCATCGTCCCCCGCCCCGGACGCGTCCGCATAATCTCCGCCACCTGCTCATTCCCCGCCGGACCAATCGAAGCACCTTCGCTCTCGCCGTCGCCCACAGCCGGGGACTGCGCCCCCGCAGGCCAAGCAATCGCCATCCCCATCACCGCCGGCACTATGACCTCAATCGTTCTCATTCTCCGCGCACACAATAGAAGGCCGCTTTCCCACCATGACAAACCCGCCACCAGGGAAAGCCCCCTCGTAAAACGCCCGTTCTCCCCTTACGCTTTCGCGTAACCCTCATGCGACCGTTCCCGCTCATCCTCACCCTCGCCCTCGGCCCGCCCACCGCCACCCCGACGCTCGCCCACGACCCCGCCCCCCACCAAGCCACCACCTACGCCGTCGCCCCCCCCGAATCTCCCGGCGCCGATTCCAATAAGCTCGTCCTGACGATCACCCACGATGACACGCTCGTCCACGCGCGCTTCTCCCTCACCCTCGAAGACGAAACCAAACCATTCATCCCTCCCTCGCTGAATAAACACGGCATCCATTTCACGTCCATCCAAACCGGAAAAAAACAAACCGAATCCTTCCTCTACGCCCGCGGCACCGGTCCCGTCGAAATCCCCCTCCCGGACCACGTCCAATCCGGCACGGTCACCATCACCAAGGGATACGAATTCGCCCCCGAAAAAATCCCCTTCCAAATCGAAGGCCAAGTCGCCCGTGTCGAAGCCAAGCTTCACCGCCACACCAATCTCAAGGAAGCCGGATGGTTCGCCGCCGACCCCCACCTCCACTACGAACGACTCGATCCCGCCCACGACCCCGACTGGTTCGACATGCTCGCCGCCGACGACCTCGAACACGGCGTCTTTATGATCGTCAAAGGCGGTAACGTCCCCGGAATCTGGGCCCAGCAATACGCCTACGGTCCCGAAGGCACCGCGCAAAACGACACTCAACTCCTCATTCCCGGCGAGGAATACCGCGGCCCCTTCCAAGGCCACAATAACCTCTTCGCAAATGCCGAGGTCTTCCCTCCCATCATCCTCGGCAAAAAAGATCACCCCTGGCACTGGCCCACCATGCACGAAGCCCTCACGAAGACCCAGAATGACGGCGGCATCGGTGGCCCCGCTCACGGCGGCACCTTCGGGAGCGCCTCCACTGCCGTCCTCGACGCCGTCCTCGGCGCCTCAGAGTTCTTCGAACTCGCCAATACCCACCTCTACGAACTCGAACCCTGGTATTCGCTCCTCAATTGCGGCTTCATCCTCGCTCCCGTCGCCGGCACCGATCTCCCGAACAATCCCTTCCCCGATACCACTCAACCGCTCTTCGGCGAAACCCGCACCTACCTGCGCTGCGGTGAAAACGCCTCCTTCGAAGACTGGCGCGATACCATTCGCCGCGGCGAAACCTTCATCACCAGCGGCCCGCTCATCGAACTCAAAGTCAACGGCACCGGCCCCGGCGGAGTCGTCAACGTCGCCAAGAATCCCACAACCGGACTCGCGACAGTCTCCGTGTCCGTCAAAGAGCACGCCCGGCCTGGCGCCAAACCCTCACAACTGGAGCTCGTCCTCGACGGCAATCCCATTCCCGCAAACGACAACACCGACGGCCCAATTCTCAATGTAGAACTCGCCGACAGCGCCTGGATCGCTCTCCGCGCCCGCGGCCAACGCAAAAATCTCCTCTGGGCCAAGACCGGCATCCTCCAACACCAAATCGCCCACACCGCCCCCATCCAAATCATCGTCGACGACCAACCCATCACTTCCCCCGACACGGCCGCCGCTCTCATCAAACAACTCGAATCCCAACGCGAAATCTACGCCACCCAAACCAAATACCAGGACGAAGCCCACCGCGATCACATGCTCGCCCTCTTCGACAAAGCCATCGCGAAACTCTCCAAACAAATCGAGCCGTAAAATTTCGTGCGTCCCGATCCAACTCCGTCTACAAAAGGCCTTCCCTGACCAAGAAGAAATCCACCTACGGCTTCGGCATCGTCGGCTGCGGCATGATCTCCGCCTTCCACGCGAAAGCAATCCAGGCCATGCGCGGAGCCAAACTCGAATGCGTTTTCTCCCGTAACAAAAAACGCGCCCAAGCCCTCGCCGACGAATACGGCGCGACGCCCTACACCGAATACAATGCCTTCCTCGCCCATCCCGGTCTCGACATCGTCACCATCTGCACCCCCTCCGGCGCCCACCTCGAACCCGCGGTCGCCGCCGCGAAGGCCAAGAAACACGTCATCTGCGAAAAACCCCTCGAAGTCACGCTCGAACGGATCGACGCCATGATCGCCGCCTGCAGAAAAAACAAGGTCATCCTCTCCGGCATCTTCCCCAGACGCTTTAACCCCGCCACCATCGCGCTCAAAAAAGCCGTCGATACCGGCCGCTTCGGCAAACTCACCCTCGCCGATGCCCAAATCAAATGGTTCCGCGATCAAGCCTACTACGACTCCGGCGCCTGGCGCGGCACATGGAAACTCGACGGCGGCGGCGCCATCATGAACCAGTCCATCCACACAATCGATCTCCTCATCCACGTCGCCGGCGACGTCAAATCCGTCTGCGCCTTCGCCGACCGCGTCGCGCACAAACGCATCGAGGTCGAAGACATCGCCGTTGCCATTCTCAAATTCAAAAACGGCGCCGTCGGCACGATCCAGGGCGCCACCACCTGCTACCATCCCGATGGCAATCCCGCCGAAGTCCAACTCTGCGGCACCGAAGGCACGGTCTTCATGGAGGACGACAAGTTCCGCGAATGGGAATTCGCCAAGAAATCGCCCACCGACAAAAAAATCCACACCGCCATGATGACCACTTCGAAGGGACCTGCCGCCGGCGCCGCCGATCCTTCCGCTATCGCCTTCGAGTGGCACCAGCGCAATTTCGAAGACACCCTGAAGGCCATCAAGGCCGGAAAAAAACCCTCCGTCGACGGCAAAGAAGGCCGCCGTGCCATCGAAGTCATCCTCGCCCTCTACCAATCCGCCCTCGCCGGCGGCAAACGCGTCGATCTCCCCCTAAAACGCACCCCCCGCCGCAAATCCTTCCGCTAGCCCCGCTCCCAAAACGCAAGCTCTTCGCCCACTTTGGAGGGCTGCGCTCCCGCGCGGCCACAGATACCCCGTAAAATGCCGAACAATCACAAAGACCGCGAAGTCCCAGCTCGGCAACCTATCTACAGCTCAGGAAACCTTTCCGAAGTAATCTTCCTCACAGTCTGCACGAAGCAGCGAAAGCCGATCCTCGCATCTGACGAGGTCCACTCACTCCTCTGCTCACTCTGGTCAGACCCCACATCCCAATGGTCTGTCGGCCGCTACATGATCCTGCCCGATCACATCCATCTATTCTGTTCACCAAAGTCGATCGAGTCCACCGGTATTCATTCGTGGACAAAATTCTGGAAAAGCCAATCCACTAGGTCATGGCCGATTCCGAACCAAAAACCTATCTGGCAGCGTCAATTCTGGGACACCCAACTCCGCGCCCAAGACAGCTACTCCCAAAAATGGAACTACGTCCAAAACAACCCCGTCCGCCACGCCCTCGTTTCCGACCCCACCGAATGGCCCTACCAAGGAGAGATTGAAGCCCTTGCTTGGCACGATCGATAAAACTGAGCTTGGAGGGCTGCGCTCCCGCGCGGCCACGAGCATCCCTTGACCAAAAATCCTCCCTAATTCTCCGCAAACCCCACACACCCCGCCACCGCTCTCCCCCATCCCTCCCGCAACGCCTTCACCTCTTCCTCATCCTTCTCCGGCCCTATCTCCACATCCAACTCCCAATTTGCCGTAATCTCCCCCTCGCTCTCCCAATACCCCACTCCCAACCCCGCCAAATACGCCGCCCCCAACGCCGTCGTCTCCACCGTCTTCGGCCGCCGTACCGTCACCTGACTGAAATCAGCCTGACATTGTAACAACAAATCACTTCGCGATGCCCCGCCGTCCACATGCAATTCCGTTGCCGCCGCCCCCGCATCTTTCGCCATGCACTCCAGCAAATCCGTCACCTGGTGCGCAATGGATTCCAAAGCCGCCCTCCCCAGGTGCGCCTTGGTCGTCCCCCGCGTGATGCCAAACACCGCTCCCCGCGCATGAGGATTCCAATACGGCGCCCCTAACCCCGCAAACGCCGGCACCAAATACACGCCCCCACTGTCCTCCACCGACGCCGCCAACTCATTCACCGACGGCGCATCCGGAATGATCTCCAACCCGTCTCGCAACCATTGCACCACCGCCCCCCCAATAAACACACTCCCCTCCAACGCATAGGTCACTTCGCCTCCAATCCGCCACCCCACCGTCGTCAGCAAATTGTTCTCCGATACCACCGCCTCCCCCCCCGTGTTCCGCATCAGAAAACAACCCGTCCCATAGGTGTTCTTCGCTTGGCCCGGAGAGAAACATCCCTGCCCAAACAAGGCCGCCTGCTGATCCCCCGCAATGCCCGCCACCGGCACGCCCGCCAAGTCCCCCACCCCTTCCCCGCACACCCCGCTGCTGTCCACCACCTCCGGCAACAAAGCCGCCGGCACCCCAAGCATATCCAACATCTCCTCGTCCCAATCCCCCTCGTGAATATTGAACAATAAGGTCCGCGAGGCATTGCTCGCATCCGTCACATGCTTTTTCCCACCCGTCAAATTCCACACCAGCCACGAATCAATCGTCCCAAAGGCTAACACTCCAGCCTCAGCGCGCTCACGCACACCCTCCACATGATCCAACATCCAACGCACCTTCGTTCCCGAAAAATAGGGATCCAACCGCAACCCCGTCTTCGCGGTCACCACTTCCTCCTTCCCCTCCCTCTTCAAGCTCTCGCAAAAATCCGCCGTCCGCCGATCCTGCCAAACAATCGCCTTGCAAACCGGCTCGCCCGTCTCACGATCCCAGATCACGGTCGTCTCCCGCTGATTCGTAATCCCGATCCCCGCCACCGCGCCCGCATCCACCCCCGCTTCCTTCATCGCCCCCAATGCCGTTCGCAATTGCGTGTCCCATATCTCCTTCGCGTCATGCTCCACCCAGCCCGGCTCAGGAAAATGCTGCGCAAATTCCTCCTGTGCCACCCCTAACATCTTCCCCGCTTTGTCGAAAACGATTCCACGGGAACTCGTTGTTCCCTGGTCCATCGCCAATATCACCCGCTCACTCATCGCCCGAGTATTCGACGCCCCACCCCCACTCGTCCAGCACACATCTCCTTCGCTATTCACGGGTTATCCCCGGCTTATTCAGAATTTAAATTCCCATAAATATATGGAAAAGCGGAACTTAGTGACGAATTTTATGTCACTCATAGCTTGAATTCCCGTTCTTCCGGCGCTATCACGGTTACCCCCAACATGTTTCTCCTCAACCATCAGCGACTCGCCGCCGTCGGCGCGTTGCTCTGCCTCGTGTCGTGCACGTCCCCGTCCGTCAGCACGGCCGCCCCCCCGCGCGTCCTCTACCTCGGCGACTCCCTCTCCATGGGCTCCTTCGGCCGCACTTTCGACCAACGCATGCGCGAATCAAATTTCGAAGTCTACACCTTCGTCACCGGCGGCGGCAGCCCATACTACTGGCTCAGCAAGTTCGCTCCCATCTCCTCCAATATCGGGCACTGGGAAAAAACCCCCAGCCAGGAACGACGCCTCCGATACACCCCCGCCGTCCCAAAAATCGAAACCCTCCTCGAAACCTATCGCCCCAATATCGTCGTCGTCCAAACCGGCATCAACCTCTACTCCGCCCTCCGCTCAAAACGACGCAGCCCGTCCGATAACGTGGCCGAAGTCAGCGGTCTCGTCGACGATATGTGCCGCGCCATCCGGCAGTCCGGAGCCGAAATCTATTGGATCGCTCCACCTCACTCACACGAACAACGATACCCGAGCGAGTTGCAGGGCCAACTCCTCTCCATCATGAAGACAAATGTGCAACGCCACGGCGGCGAGGTCTTCGAAAGCTCCCGCGTCACGCGCTTCACCGATCCCTACCCCCAAACCGACGGCATCCACTACGGCCCCACCGAAGCCGCCGCCTGGGCCGAGAAAGTCGCCATGGACTTCAACAATTACGCCTCCGCCGGCAAACACCGCGGCCCCCTCCTCGCCTCCACGCAGTCCATGCCCGATTCCCTCCGCCACATCCAAAACGAACCCGCTCCCACGCCCGCTCCCGCCGCCCAAACACCAAAGAAAAAACGCGGCTTCTTCTTCTTCAGCTCCCGCAAAAAGAAAGAACGCGAAGCCGCCGCCGCCGCCCAGCAACAACAACCCGCCACCCCCTCGGGCGCCGCGCTTCAGCCTCGCCCCACCCCCGCTCCCGTGGCCCAAAAACCAGAAGTCATCGACACCCCGCCCCAACGCCAATCAAGCTCCCGCTCCTCCACCGCCGCCGCCCAAGGCATGGGCGAAGTCGCACTCAAACTCCGCCTCAATAAAAAATCAATCATCGAACACCCCAACGAAGTCACCTACAACAACGCCTTCGCGGTCTACGAATACAAAGTGCTCGACGTCCAGAAAGGTCACTACCCACACAAAACCATCCGGGTCGCCCACATGATCATGATGAACCGGAAACCCACGTTCCCCGCCAATTTCAAAACCGGCAAAACCTACTACCTCACCGTCGTCCCCATCTCCCAATACCCCGCCCTCGAACGCGTCCAAATGGTCGATCAACTCCCCCTCGACCTCGACCTCCCCATCTTCATCACGAAGCTCTAAGCCACTCCTCACGCTCTGCTTCCAGGAGGCCCCAAGGCCGGCGAATCCGCCTCGTCCGCGCTTCAGTCCACCGGACGACGTACCGTCCCATAAACTTCACCGTTAATCGAATAGTAGTTCAGCAGGTCACCATACCGCATCAACTGCCATGGATGCCCCAGGCCCTCACCGTTCTTGGTGTAAAAAATGTCCGCCGCAAGATACACCGCTGAATGAACCAGCTCCCCTGTCGCCTTATCGTTCAACAATACCACATCACCGTACCGCAGGCTGTCCGCCGCTTCGAACTTCTCCGTGAAATACTCTCCCCTCACATTGGGGTCCCAAACCCTCCCATTTGGCTGGCTCCGGAAAAAATTGAGACAGGTCCAGTGACAGTCAAAACGCTCACCCATCAGCGTATCCGCTTCACCCGGATAGGTGTATAACAACTTCCGCGGAAGAGGAGGCAACAAATGGGCAATATCCAGTCGCTCCACAGCCGCACTATCCGCAATCGCCTCCAATATGGGTGCGGTATCTTGGTCCTTGTGTCCCGCCCTCCAGTATTGCAACGCCTCAAGATCGCCCGGACCCCCACCTCCAATTCGAATTCGTGCCACCAATGTGCGAGTTAACGTCATCGCCCGCAAAAACCGTTCGCGCGATTCGACAGTTGGTAATCGCCGATACACCACCGCAGGATCACTGAACACTGTCGCCCGCCCCTGCTTATAACAAAGCTGCGCGATCATCGAGACCACATCCTCTGCAAGCCCGGCTTCCCGATACCACTGCACCGGATCCCCGGACTCGATTAAGATCGGCGTCACATAATACCAATTCTCCTCCCATTCTTTCAAAATCTCGGACAACGCAGTCCGCTGATCGGGCGAAAGCGATAATATCAACCCGTCGGAGGGAAGCACTTTCGTGCCCCCGTCGTCACCAATGATCACCTCGAAATTGAGGACGCCACCTTCCGAACTCTGCCCGATCCCAACCGGCGCCAGCCGCGCCCCCACTTCCGCCGGCGCCAAGTCCCCAAAATGCCAAACTGTCCGCTCCCGGGGAAGCACCACCATCTCAAGATAGCTTCTGGGAATCTGCAAGTACGCCACGTAATACTCTAGCGACCCCCACGGCCCCGGCGGAGCCGTATACATGACCTTCGACCTCAACGGCGGTCCCGCTCCCTCGCTCGGAACGACCACCAAACCACTGGCCGTCTCTCGAATCGCAACGCCGGACGATACCATACCGGAAGAAGCACCCTCCACTTCCAATGCCATCCCACTCCCCGGCGAACACGCCTCTCCATCCACTTCCCCCTCCGCCCCGGCACTCAAAACCCCCATCGCAAACAAAGAGACCGCCCCTCCCAAGACCCCAATCGAATTTGATCTGAACAAAAAGGTTATGCCGCGCATTGAGGAATCGTCTGCAGCAATTAAACGCTGAACCACGACGTTTGTTTCGGGCAATATAGACTTGCGTGAAACTTTTGCGGAAAAATTAGAGGCGCCTCCCACGAGAAAAATGCCATCAACCCGCCGATCCGATTGCTGTCCAACGACAAACAAAAAGTTGGCTCTCTTCAAAAAATCGACACCCTTGTTTCACCCACAATCGCTTCGGTAATTTCCGAACTTCCACCAAACAAATTCGACCCTGCATCGCTCCCCAAAACAGTTCTCTGGCATCATCTCCATCGCCAATCTCGGTCCTCCGATAGTCGTATCCCGCGAGTCCCCCGCTCCTCTCCCCGGTTCTCCCGCCAATCCCGTGACCCTGCTGCGGCTCATGCCACCCGCCTCCACCTCCCCCCATCCTCATAGTTCGACTCACACTCACTGCCTCCCATCCCCCGGAATATCCTTGTCCTCAGGCCCATCCCCCCATACGAATACCCCATCCATGACCATCGACGAATCAGAGGATAATGGCCTCACCATCATGACCCTCGCCGGCGAAGCCGACCTCACCGCCGTCCCGCTCTTCCAGGAAAAAATGCGCGCCCAAATGAAGGCCGGCACGGACAAACTCGTCGTCGATTTCTCCGAAGTCACGTTCGTCAACACTCCCGTCTGGGCCGTGATCGTCGAATACTACCAGCATACCGTCAAAAATGGCGGCGCTTTCGCGATCGTCGGACTCAAAGATCGCGTCGAAGCCTCCTTCAATATCGTCCGCCTCGGCGAGTTCATTAAACACTTCGGCTCCATCGACGAAGCCCGGCAATCTTTCGATTCCGCCTCCTAGCAACCCCCAACTTCCCCATCCTTTGACTTTCGCACTACCGGGAACATGACGAAAGGTTTCGGAGCTTACGTCCTGCTCTGCGCCGGTGTCCTCTACTGGCTCTTCATCGCCCCCTTCCGCGGCAAAACCTACCGCCTCTCCCAAATCTTCTCACAAATGGTCCGCATCGGCGTCCACGCCGTCCCCATGGCCGCCCTCACGACCCTCACCATCGGACTCGTCCTCGCCATGCAGTCCGCCGCCCAACTCCAAAGCCTCGGCGCCTCCCAATACGTCCCCGGCCTCGTCGCTTCGTCCCTCGTCCGCGAACTCGCCCCCCTCATCGTGGCCATCATCGTGATCGGACGCAGCGGCTCCGCCGTCACGGCGGAACTCGGCACAATGAAAGTCTCGGAAGAAATCGACGCCCTCGAGGTCATGGCCGTCCCCCCCATGTCTTACCTCATCCTCCCACGATTCCTCGCCATGATCCTCATGATGCCCGTCCTCACGGTCTTCGGCATCTACGTCGGAATGTTCGGCGGCTGGCTCATCACCCACTTCAACCTCAATATGAGCACGTCCTATTACATCTCCCACGCGCTCGAATACATCAAACCCCGCGATATCGCCGTCTGCCTCAGCAAATCCCTGGTCTTTGGCTTCCTCATCGTCACGATCTCATGCCACACTGGCATGAACGTGCGCGGCGGCGCCGAAGGGGTCGGTCTCGCCACCACCCGTTCCGTCGTCCTCTCCCTCTTCGCCGTGTTCATCGCCAACGCTTTCGTAACCGCTCTCTTCTACTTCTAATGCCCGAAGCAGAACCAAACAAACCGACAAGCCCCGCGCCAAAACCCGATCCCCTCATCGAGGTCGATTCCCTCGTCCGCAAATTCGGCGCCCAAACCGTCCTCAACGGCATCAGCTTCAAAGTCTATCCCGGCGATACCTTCGTGATCATGGGCGGCAGCGGTTGCGGAAAAAGCACGCTCCTCCGACACCTCATCGGTGCGGAAACCCCCACCTCCGGCTCCATCAAGGTCCTCGGCCAGGAACTCACAACGGCATCCCCACGACAACTCGAAGAAATCCGCCGCCAGTTCGGAATGCTCTTCCAGTCCGGCGCCCTCCTCCAATCCCTCACCGTCGCCGAAAACGTCGCCCTCCCCCTCGTCGAACACGCCCAGCTCGACCCCGGCCTCATCGACCTCGTCGTTAAAATGAAACTCGAACAGGTCGGCCTCACCGGCCACGGCGATAAAAAACCCTCCGAAATCAGCGGGGGCATGAAAAAACGCGTCGCCCTCGCCCGCGCCCTCGTCCTCGATCCCCCCCTCATCTTCAGCGATGAACCCACCGCCGGACTCGACCCCGTCATGACCGCCGTGATCGACGATCTCACCCAAAAACTCACCCAAAAAATCGGGGCCACCGTGGTCGTGGTCACCCACGATATGGCCAGCATCTTCCGCATCGCCTCCCGAATCATCATGCTCGGCACCGGCGATCGACAAGGCCAAATCGTGATCGAAGGCTCGCCCGAAGAAGTCAAAAACAGCAACGACCCCATGGTCCAACAGTTTATCAAAGGCACTTCCGATGGCCCCATCCCCTACCGCTCCGAAGGCGACAACTACTCCGATATGCTCCTTGCAAACTGAAGCACCACGCCCATCCTGTATCTCACTCGCCAATGAAGAACAAACAAGACGCCCTCGTCGCCCTCTCGGTGATCGTTTGCGCCATCGCCCTCCTCGGGGCGCTCGTCTTCTCCATCAGCGGTAACCCCTTCAAAAAACCCACTCTCACGTTCACGGTCGACTTCGAAAACGTCGCCGGCATCGCCGCGCACTCACCCGTGTTCTACGGCGGCGATAAAATCGGCGTGGTCGATAAACTCCAGCAACTCACTCCAGAACAACGCATCCGCCCGGACGCCATCGTCCGACTCCACCTCGCCATCACAAAAGACGTCGACCTCCCATCCAACGTCAAAGTCTACATCACCTCCGATTCCATGCTCGGCGCGAAATACATCGCCATCCAACGCGTCGACGACGAAGGCGGCCCCCTCCAAAACAACTCCCGCCTCCTCGCCAGCGCCCCGCCCTCCCTCCTCGAAACAATGATCCCCAACGGCACCGAGATCGTCGCCGATATTGGCACCATCTCCGCCAGCCTCAAAACCTTCGCCGAATCACTCAAACCCGAGGAAGACGGAAAGAACCTCTCGGAAACGATCGCCAACCTCAAAGAGATCACCGGCGATATCAAGGTGGTCTTCCGCGGCGAAGGCGAAGACGACGAAGGACTCAAAACCAAACTCGACGCCATCACCGATAATCTCCAAACCCTCTCCGCAGACCTCAAAGAACTCGTCGGCGGCCCCGAAGACAACCCCGATAAAGGTCTCAAAACCCGCGCCGTCGCCCTCGTCGAAAGCCTCGAGGAATTTTCCGCCGAACTCAACGCCACCCTCTCCGGCGAAGAGGGCGAACCCGGCCTCCGTATGAAAGTCAATGATATCGCCGATGAGGTAAACGCCATCCTCGCCGGTCAAGACGGCAAAGCCGGCATGCGCGAACGCCTCAACACGGTCATGACGAAACTCGATACCGTCCTCCTCGAGGTCCAAGCCTTCATCGTCTGGGGAGAATACGTCACCGGCACCCTCGCGGAGAAACCCAATCGCCTCATCTTCGGAAGTAAAAGGAACGACGTCCCCACCAAGGAACAAATCATCAACTATCTCCAGGAAAACAACGCCCCCTACCCCGTAATCATCGAAGGCAACGATCCCGCCGGCGACTCCCGACAACCCCTGGCCCCGCTCACACCCACCACCACCCCCGCAACGGAATCCACTCCCGCCGCTCCCGCCCAAAAACTCCGCGGCGGCCTCTTCAACAAACGCTACACCCCCAAGTGACCAACCCTTCCCCTCAGGACGAGCTCCGGAGCAGACGACGCTCCGCCCTCATCGACGTCGCCCGCCGCCTCAGCTCCACCGAAAATATCGACGACCTCATCGACGATATCCTCGGCACGTCCCGTGAGGTCATGGACTGCGAGGTCTGCTCCATTCTCCTCCACGTCGAAGAAACAGAAGGAGACCTCCAGATCCGCTCCACCCTCCAGGTCAATCAGAGCAGCCCCGTCACGGTTCCCCACGGTAAAGGCATCGCAGGGCAGGTCTTCACCACGCGCGAACCCATCAATATCGAAGACGCCCAAAAAGATCCGCGACATTATACGCCTTCGTCGGATAAATCCGGTCTCGTCACGCGCGCCATGCTCACGATCCCCCTGCTCGAAGGAGACCGTTGCCTGGGGGTCATGCAAGCCATCAACCCGAATAACACCCCCCACTTCGACTCGGAAGATCAGGACATCTTCGAAACTTTCGGCAGCCTCATCTCAGTCACGCTCATGCGCCTCGAAAGCCAAAAAATCGCCATCCGCGAAGCCCAGGCCCGCCAAGAACTCGACCTCGCCCGGGAAATCCAACAATCCTTCCTCCCCGAACCAAAAACCCAGTTCGATAACCTCATGCTCGAGGCCTTCTACGAACCCGCCAGCGAGATCGGCGGCGATTTCTACTTCTGGCACCTTCTCGAACCCGGCAATCACGTGCTCTTCGGCATCGGCGACGTCACCGGGAAAGGCCTCCCCGCCGCACTCGACATGACCCGCGCCTCCACTCTCATTGCCTCCACCGCCCAACGCTGCCTCGCCATCGGCTTTGACCAATGGGTCACAGAACTCAATGAAAAACTCTGCCGCTTCATGACCGCGGGACGCTTCATCGCAATCAATTGCGTCCTCCTCCACCTCCCGCGCCGACGCGCCCACCTCTGCATCGCCGGCCTCCCCAATCCCAAGTTCTTCGACGGCCTCGCCTGGCGCGATGTCACCGCACCCACAAACCCGCCCCTCGGCATCGCCCCCACCGTCGACTACCAAACCACGAAAGCCCCCCTCGGAGCCGCCCAACAACTCCTCCTCTACTCCGACGGCATCCTCGAACTCACCCAGGAGGGAAGCGGCGCCGCCTTCGAAGACGAAGCCTTCGAATCCACCCTCGCGAACCTCACGATGCTCGATAGCAAAATCTCACCCCTCGAACAGGTCGTGTCCGCCTGGCGCGAGTTCGGAGGCCCGCGCCCCGCCTACCTCGACGATGCCACCCTCCTAATGGCCTCCGACCTCTCCCCGCGCCCCCCCACCGACCTCGCCTTCACCTGCAACCCCGACAACATCGGCGAAGCCCGCGCCTTCTTCGAAGAGTGGGCCCAATACGCCGGCTTCGACGAACAAACCACCGGCCTCCTCATCCTCGGCGCCGACGAAGTCCTCACCAATATCGTCCGCCACGCTTACCCCTGCCCAGAGAACGCCGTGGGCGGGGAAGGCCCTGTCACCTGCCGCGTAAAAACCGATCACGACGCCCTCATCTTCAATATCGATCACCGCGGCTCCGGTATCTCAAACGAGGAGTTCCAAAAACTGGTCACCGAACCCTCCCCCGACACCCGCATCGGTGGCCTCGGCGGCCACGTCATCAACGAGGTCTTCGACCAAATCGACTTCCAAACCACCCCCGAACACTCAAGAATCACCCTCGCCAAAAACTGGCTCTAACCCCCACCATCTCAACGGAAGAACAGCTCAACAGCTCAACAGCTCAACAGCTCAACAGCTCAACGGCTCAACGGCTCAACGGCTCAACGGCTCAACGGCTCAACGGCTCAACGGGGCAACGGAAAAACTAAGGCGTGCGAAGCACGACGACCACATAACCCATCCCCTCCTCCAACTCCCCTTCCTCCGGAATCTCTTCCCCAAAATCATACCCTCCCACCATCTCCAGCCCCCGCACCTTCCCAATCAAACGCTTTAACTGCCCCAAATCATAGGTCCGCGCCATCCACTCGCTCTCAAGCCGACGCTCCACCGTCCCCCCACACTCCACCGCCAAACGCGTCCGAATCCGCTCCAACCGCTTCTTACGATCCGCCGGCCACGTCCGCGTATTACACACCACCCGAACCTTCCGGTCCTCCCCCACCCAACGCTCATGCTCTGGTCGCGCCCGTCCGTAATCCGTCAGATGCAGCCCCATCACAAATAAGCCCCCCGGCTTCAACACCCGCTCCATCCCACGCAAACAGGCCAACGCATCCGCCTCGCTCAACAAATACTTGAAGGTGCTCAGCAAACAGAACGCCATATCAAAACGACCGCTCACTCGAAACCCCTCCATCCGCCCCTCCACTACCGTCACCGGCAAGCCTTTGAACCGCCCCACCCGCCGCCCGGCATACCGCACCATCGCCTCGTTGCAATCAAACCCCACCCCTTCATACCCCCGCCGCCCCATCTCGATCACCAACCGCCCCGTCCCACACGCCGGCTCCAAAACCCGCTTCCGCCCACGCCCCGCCCGCGCCGCCCCAAATCGCCCCCACACCCGCTCCAAAAAATCCGCTTCCCAAGCCGTGTCCGGCCCAAACACGACATCATAATACCGCGGATAATCATACCAATTGCAGTCCTCAAACCCCGCCATCCCCCCCTCATACCACGCACCCCCTTCATTTCATACTCATAATCATACGCCTACTCATACTCGATCCCGCCTCCCATGGAGGGCTGCGTGCCCTTCGTAGCCCGAAGGGCGAAGAACGGGTGCTCCGTCGCCGCCGCCTCTCCATCCTTTACCCCACCCCGAACTCCCGCTACCCTCCCCCCCATGAACCGCCTCAAACTCCTCCTCACCTCGCTCCTCCTCACCATCCTCGCCGCCTGCGGCGGCTCCTCCCAGGACAGCGACGACTCCTCCTCTTCCGCCGCCACCCCCTCCGGCGATAAACCCGTCATCGCCGCCTCCTGTATCACGCTCACGAACCCCTACTTCATCCTCATCAAAGATGTCATGACCGAAGAAGCCGCGAGACACGGATACGACGTGATCTTCCTCTCCGGCGACCAGGACCCCGCCAAACAAGCCAACCAAGTCAAAGACTTCATCGTCCAAGGCGCCGCCGCCATCGCCCTCAATCCCTGCGATTCCAAAGCCATCGGCCCCGCTATCGCCGAAGCCAATGAAGCCGGTATCCCCGTGTTCACCTTCGATATCAAATGCCAGGCCGATGGCGTCGATATCGTGTCCCACATTGCCACCGATAACTTCCAGGGCGGCCAACTCGCCGGCGAAGCCATGATCGAAGCGCTCGGGCCCGAAGGCGGTGAAGTCGCCATCCTCGACTACCGCTCGGTCGAATCCTGCATCATGCGCGTCGACGGATTCAAAGAGGTCATCGACAAACACAACGCCGCCAATCCCGATGCCCAAATCAAAATCGTCGCCGAACTCCCCGGCGAAGGCGTCAAAGACAAAGGATACAAAGCCGCCGAAGACGCCCTCCAGGCCAGCCCCAATCTCGACGGCATCTTCGCGATCAACGATCCCTCCGGCCTCGGCGCCGTGGCCGCCCTCGAACGCGCCGGCAAACAAGACCAGGTCGTGGTCATCGCCTTCGATGGCCAACCCGATGGCAAACGCGCCATCCGCGACGGCAAAATCTACGCCGACCCCGTCCAGTTCCCCGACGAAATCGCCCGCAAAACCGTGGAATCCATCGTCGCCCACTTCGACGGCGAAGAAGTGGAACCCGAATACCTCATCAAAGCCGCCCTCTACCGCCAATCCGACGCCCAAAACGACCCCGACCTCAACTAGCCTCTCTCCAAAAGAATCCCCGAAGAACCTGAAGGCGAAGGTGGGGCCCGTTGTCCCCAACGGGCCTCCGCAGCGAAGTCCGACAGGACGAAGCGAGGACGAAATCGCTGAACTTCCAAATACCTCTCTCCCCAAAAATGATTAGTGCCGATTAGTGGTTTAAAAAATCCGTGGTCAAAAACCTCAAATCCACCCTCCGCCCCCTCCTCAACGATTACGGCATGATCGTAGTCCTCCTCCTCCTCTGCCTCCTCTTCAGCTGGCTCACTTGGGGAAAACAAAACCCCGAAGGCGCCGACGCCGGCCGCATCCTCGCCCAGAAAATCCTCAAGGACTTCGACGACTCCCCCACGGTCCTCATCGTTGCCCGCAACACCGCGAAAGACCTCGCCTTCACCGCCGAACTCACCTCCCGTCTCAAACCCGCCGGCGCCACGATCCTCGCAACCGTCCAGGGCGACCCCGCCGACGCCCGCAAAGCTCTCGAACAACTCAACACCGCCGCCACTCCCCTCACCGTCATCGCGACCACGAACGCCACGGCCATCTGGACGGTTTTCAACGATCTCCCCGCCAAATACCCCGCCCTCGGCAACCCCGCCGTCCTCACCGCCCCCACTTCCTCCGGCGCCGCCTTCCTCAAACGCGACAACCTCCTCAACATCGCCAACCAAATCGCGGTGATCGCCATCCTCGCCATCGGCATGACCCTCGTCATTCTCACCGCCGGGATCGATCTTTCCGTCGGTAGCCTCGTGGCCCTCTCCGCCGTTGCGGTGTCCTGGGCCGTGCAAAACCTCGCCGGCGGCCAATCCGCATCCATCCCCGCCGTCGCCCTCTGCGGCCTCGCCGCGATCGCCCTGTGCGCCACCGCCGGCGCCTTCTCCGGCCTCATGATCACGAAGTTCGATGTCCCCCCCTTCATCGCCACGCTCGCCATGATGCTCATCGCCAGCGGCTTCGCCTTCCTCATCGCCCAAGGCCAATCCATCGACCAAGTCCCGCCCTCCTTCACCTGGCTCGGACGCGAGGCCTCCCTCGCCGGCATCCCCAATGCCGTGCTCCTCATGCTCGCCCTCTACCTCCTCGCCCACTTCGTGATGACCCGCACCCTCCTCGGGCGATACATCTACGCCGTCGGTCAAAATCCCGAAGCCGCCCGCCTCTCCGGCGTCCCCGTCAAACGCGTCCTCCGCCGCACCTACATCATCTGCGGCGCGCTCGCCGGCCTCGGCGGCGTGGTCCTCGCCTCACAACTCGACAGCGGCTCCCCCACATACGGCCTCATGTATGAACTCTACGTGATCGCCGCCGTGGTTGTCGGCGGCACGTCCCTCGCCGGCGGCCGAGGCAAAATCTTCGGCACCCTCATCGGTGCCTTCATCATCGCCGTCATCCAAAACGGTATGAACCTCACCGGCGTCGAATCCTATACCCAAAAAATCGTCCTCGGCGCCGTCATCCTCGCCGCCATCATCCTCGACCGCATCCGCATCGAAAAATGGTCCGGCTCCACTAACCCGTAAATTCGATCACTCCGGCGACGTCACCGACTCCCAGCAAAATCAATACGTCCAATCTTCAATCCCTCTGCAACATCACTCGCATCCAAACACGCGACCTCCGGCTCACAGCAAGAATACAACCACATCCCAGCAACAACAACGATCCGGGCTCCGGCACGGGGTTGAATGAGACATTGTCGATACCCCATCCATTGAATGTATTGTTTGTCGGATTGAAAATGGGATCGTTGCGAACCCGAAGGGACGATATATTTCCGAGCGATCCGAAATCGATCAACACCGGTACCCCGTCCCCATTGTTTCCTGTCGTCGGCGCATTGTGACTGATCGACTGCAGCAACCCGCCACTCGGACCAAACGCCTCGGCAATGACACGTTCGGTAATAATGGAATTCGAGTCAATGTCAGCCACAAGGAGAGATAGATCGGTGACCGGTGTGGAGAAAGTCAGCTCAACAATCTTGACCGTGTTCAACGCATTGAGCCCGCCCGGATTGGTTATAAATGTGTTTCCAACAGCGTTGAACGGGCCTCCAACGCCTAGGTCAGATCCCGACGAAGTTCCAAAGGCAAACAGGGGGTTCCCCTGTCTCGCCACATCTGCAGAAAAAGAGACACCGTCAATTGTTGGAACGGGTGCACCTTCGCTCAATCCCAATCCTTCGAACGTTAAAACCGTCAGGCCCTTCGCCGGAAGCGTCTGCAACAAGAAGCCCGCGAAGATAAGGCACAACAGATCCAAGCTCTTCAGTTTGCTGGTCATACTGCGTTGATTATTACCACCCGGTCAACTGGCACCCGCGTGTATTAACACAACATGTAAGCCACGTCAACGCGGTAGACACAACAGCTCTTGGTTACATGGCTCCAAATGATTCAAAACGAATCACTTGAAAGTCTCCCCATCCATCTCCGCTTCCCACTCATCCAACAACCCCGCCAACCGCGCCGCCAAGTCCCCCTGCTCCCCAATCAAATTAACCGTCTCCCCCGTATCCGCCTCCAAATCAAACAAAGACCGCTCGCCACTCTCCGCCTCCTCCACCAATTTCCACTTCCCCGCCCGCACCGCCCGCCCTTCCTCCACCGACTTCCGCACCGGCCCCTTCTTCCGCCGCCAATACAAGGTCCGCTCCACTTCCGCCTCGTCCCCCGTCAAAATCGGCAGCAAATCCATCCCGTCCTCCCCCGCCGCATCTACCCCCAATCCCGCCAAACGCCGAAACGTCGCCGTCCAATCCATGGTGATCCCCACTTGCCCCATCACCTCCCCCGCCGGAATCACCCCCGGCCACCGCACCACGCACGGCACCCGCGTCCCGCCCTCCCAAATGCTCGCCTTCCCCTCCCGAAACGGCTCGTTCCGCGAATAGGTATGCCCCCCATTATCCGAAGTAAACACCACCAGCGTCTCCTCCCGCACCCCCGCCCCGTCAATCGCGTCCAAAACCCGCCCAATCCCCTCATCCATCCGCTCGACCATCGCCACATACGTCGCCCGATCCCCCTCCTGCCACGACTTCTTCTTCGGCCGCACTTCCTTTCCCACATCCCCCGGCCCCTGCCACGGAAAATGCGGCGCCAAGTGTGCCACATACAAAAAGAACGGTCGCTCCCCTCGATCCCGCTCTATAAACGCCACCGCATCCTCGGTAATCAAATCCGTCGTGTATCCCTCCCGCTCCACCGCGTCCTCACCCAACCACAAATCCGCCACCCCGATCCGATCCATGTGCTCGAAGTAATGATGATTCCCCCCTAACATTCCAAAAAAATGATCAAAGCCCTGCTCCCACGGCCGCCGACCCGCGTCGTAACCCACATGCCACTTCCCCGATAAGCCCGTCTCATACCCCGCCGCCCCCATCGCATCCGCAATCGTCTCCCCCGCCACCGGCAGTCCTCGCCCCATCTCCTGGTAATACAACGCATTCTCGATCCCCGTTCGCTGCTGATACCGCCCCGTTAAAAACGCCACCCGCGTCGGCGAACACACCGCCCCGTTCGCATAAAAATCCGTCAGCCGAACCCCCTCCGCCGCCATGCCATCCAACCGCGGCGTCGCCACATCCGTCGCCCCATAACACCCAAGGTCCCCATACCCCAAATCATCCGCCAATATAAAAACCACGTTCGGCCGCTCCACCCCCCAAGCCATCCCCAGCCATCCCAAACAGACCACCACCGCCACAGGCAAGCAGCCAACAACCTTTGGCACCTGCTTCGTCCAACACAATGACTCCATCACTAGCGCCTTCTCTTCACCCGCCGCTCCTCATCGGCCTCCTTCGCCTTCTCCGCCTTCTCCGCCTTCCGCGCCTTCGCCTCCTCCTCCCGTCGGACCACCTTGTCAATCGGCTCGGGAATCACGTCATCCGTTATAAACGGCGACGCCGGAAGCCCCGCCTCATTGTATAAACTCATCTCCGGACTGTATTCCTCCTTGGGCGTGTCGATGCGATTAAACAAATAACGCACATGCACCGGCGCGGGAACCGCGTCGCTCTCCACGATCACCCGCTCCCCCTCGATCCACGCCTTCGCCGCGACATACTCCCCATCCTCGCCCGCCAATTCAAAAAACTTCAACCGCTTCCCCCCATCCTTCCCCTTCAAACCGCCCCCGACGTGATCAAACTCGAGCACCGCCCTCCCATCCTCAATCGCCACGCTCCGCAACAACGGCCCGCTGTATGCCAGCTCATCAAACCCATACTCCTTCGCCAAAGCCCAAAGCGCCAACCGCTCCCCGGCCGGCTCCTTGTTCGGCGGATGCACCGCCGGCCCGTAATCATAAAACACCGCCATGCCCGTGTTCTCCGCCCGATCCAACACCCGCCGCATCGAATCCCGAATTCGGGAGTAATGACTGTTCCGCGATTGCGGCGGAACCTGAACAAAATAAAACGGAAACTCACGAAGCGGCTCGTCCGCCTCCTCCGCCCACAACTCCCGCCACGTCTCAATCAATTCCGGAAGCATGTCCTGGTAATGCCAGGCATGCAGATTCGAATTCGATTCCCCCTGATACCAGATCGCCCCGCGAACAGCATACGGAATCACCGGCTCCAACCGCTCCTCAAACATCACGCCCGGCTGGTGATGGGCCTGGTCCTTCACCGGGTTCCACTCAATCTTGAGCGCCCGCCGCATCCCCTCGGCCACAGTCTTCGGCATCCAGCTCTGAATCGTCGACCCCGACATCGCCCGCGGCACCAACCCCACCGGCACTTCGATGCCCTCCTTGTTCAGCTCCCGGTATAGCTTGATGCCAAAGAAATACGAAACCGTGGAAAGCAGGCTGTAGTTCTCTTCATCGATCGGTACCCAGCCATCCCGCTTCGCATTCGAATAGCGAAACGCCTTGAAATCAATCTCCTCACGATCTTCTTCCACCAACGGCCAGTGCGCCTCTTTCAACGTCCCGCCCATATTCGATTGACCGCTGCACAACCAAACTTCCCCCACCAGCACATCATCAAAAACAACCGTCTCCCGCCCCCTCACCGTCATCGTTCGCCCCTCAACCGATGCCTTCATCGGCGCCAACTTCACCATCCAATCCCCACCCTGCCCCGCCTTGGTCGTAACCTCTTGGCCACCGAACGACACCACGATCTTGTCCCCCGCCTTCGCGCTCCCCCATACAGGCACCGGCAGCTCCCGCTGCAAGATCATCCCGTTCGTAAACATCGGCGCCACCTCTAAGGCCGACACCCCGAAGGGGCTCCCCAATCCAATCGCCACAACGATCAACACCAAAGCTCTCATGATTCTCAACTCAGTTTTTTTCCCGGTTCATCGCGCCGGGTTCCATCCCAAGGGCGCACCAATACAACGAAGAAACGGATGCAAATCATTCGCACAGAAGCAAAATCGACCCTCGCCATCGGGGTTCTCGCCTCCCCCTCAATCCGACTTCGGCCACCCACTCAGTTCCTGCACCCTGAAATCCGCAAAAGAAACCACGTCAACCTCATTCAACCCCTCAACCCCGTCCCGGATGCTCCGATAGATCCCCCACTTCGGCCGGGCGAAATCCATCCCCTCCCTCCAGGTGTTCACATCGTCCTCCGACACTTCCGCAATCGTCTTCCCATCCAAACTCGACACCGAGAATCGATACGCACCGTGCTCACCACACTTCACCAGGAGGTCACACTGCAACCAAGCACCTTTCACCGAATCCAATCTCGCCAACTCGATCCTCTTCTCTCGAGCCCCCCGTCCCTTCCAATACCGCAACTCCAAAACCGGCTCTCCCTTCGATAATACGGCCGAAAGCGTCAATACCGGATCGTTCACATCCTTCCCCCCCACTCCCTTCAACTGAAAGAGATGACAAAACTGATACGAAACCTTCAGATCACTATCGATCCGAAACTTCCATCGATAGCGCGCCACCTGCCCGTGAGTCGCTTTGAGCCCTTCCTCCGATCCCGCATAACCCTTGATCTCATTCCGCTGACGATCACTCTCCGCCCGGCTCTTGTGACGATCCCCGTCGAGATCACGATGCAGCAAAAACTTGAAGTAAGCGCCAAATCCCGCCTCCTCCTCAATGAGAATATGCGCCACCCCGGGATGATTCTCCGGAAACGCATCGGGCGACTCAACCGCATCCACCCCAAACGCGGCCTGAACCTGACGGGAAGCACTCGTGCCGGCTTTCGCATCCGCCTCAAGACGAACCTCGCTCTCGACCGTGGGTTCCGAGAACGCGCCCGCCGGACAAACGAATCCCACCACCAGGATCACCAGGGGGCTCACCCACATCCTTACTGAGAAAACAGGAATCAACACGCAAACCCCATTCAAATTTCAGCCGCCGGATTCCTGCATCTGCCGAACTTGCGAGAGAACCAGTTTCTTCGGCATAAATGGCATCGCGGCCATAATCAGTTTCTGAGACGCCGTGAGACCTGAAACCACGTCCAGTTTCCCGTCCAACATCGCCCTGTATCCATCCTCGGCCACCGATCTCGCGGAGGCGGTCTTGGAAAAGAGATCCGTTTTGTCCATTCCCGATGTCTGGGCAAACTCCGATTCCGTGGCCCCCGGAAGAAGGGCCGTCACGGTCACACCGCTGCCCTCAAGCTCGCTCGCAATCCCGTAACTCAATGCCGTTACATAGTGCTTGGTTGCAAAATACACCGACTGAAAAGGGCCGCCCGGAGGCAAGCTGGCCGTCGAGGAAACATTCAGAATTCGACCCTTGTTCCGCTTCACGAAGTCGGGAAGAAAGAGACGACAGAGCTCCGTGAGACAGACCACGTTGAGCTGAATCATGGCGAGATCCTGCTGCCAGTCACGCTCGTGAAATTGGCCGTGTCCGCCAAACCCCGCATTGTTGATAAGATAGTCGATTTCAATCCCCTCGGCCTTGACCATGTCAAAAATCGCTCTCGGAGAGGCCGCATCTCCGAGGTCCATGGCGATCACCCGAACGCGCACCGAGTGACTCTCCTCCAATGACGATTTCAGATCGTTTAGTTTGTCCTCCCTCCGGGCAACGACCACGAGGTCTCCTCCGTTCTCCGCATGAATATGCGACAATGCCTTCCCAATACCACTGGAAGCCCCCGTGATGAGTGCCGTGTTCTTCATGATGGATCGAATTTCAAGTTGAGCGTCCGAGGTGTGACTCTGGCTGCTGGAAGCGCGACCTCGAAACAGGGTTAACGGTAGTAGTTAAAAGGGTCATGTCGACCCGGATCGGGAATCCGCTTGTCGACCATACGCTTGTTCGCTGCTCCGGCATGCTATGGCGCCCCCCGAAAAAGTGGAATAAGATGGCCATACGCTGCCGTAAGTGGCTTCGCGATATCACCTTTGTTGTGTGAGGTGGCTACCATGACAAGATTCAGGTCAGGAAGGAATGACATATACTGACCCCCCGCGCCAATACCACTGATGAAGTCGATTTCTCCATCATTCCCAAGCTTGTCGCGATTGTGGAAGTAATAGAAATATCCCTCGCCTTTGTCCGTGTCTGTAACCTTATCGATATAGTCAGCGGAAAGAAGCTGAACTCCATTCCATTCTCCACCCTGAGACACCGCCACTCCGATCTTGAGAAGTGAGCGCGAGGTAAAACTACCCCCCGCCCCGCATTTCGGAATTCCACAGGACTGGTCGGGCCAGTTGTAGATGGCTCCGAACGGTTCCATGACTTCTCTTTTGATGAAATCCTGCACCCGTCCTCCAGTTTGCATCTCGATCACCATCATGACCATCGAGGGGTCGCCGCCCGTGTATTTGTATTGCTTGCTTTCCGACGACACCGGAGCGGTGGCCTCGAATAGTTTCTGAAAATAGGCCTGGCGCTCAAACTGCCTGCCCAGGGACGTCTCAATATTCGCTTCCTTAAATCGCAACCCCGATTTCATCATCAGCGCATCCCGCATTGTGATCGTGTCAACCCCCGCCTGGATCTTGGTCCGATCGATCTCAGGCATAAAATCGATCACGGGCTTCTCGATATCTTCCATTTTGACGAATCCGAGTTCGATCGCCCGCGAAAGGACAACGGAAGTCATGGTCTTGGTCACCGACATCGCGTAGTGAGGTCCATCTACCCGGCCTCGCCGGTTGTAGAACTCGAAAACCAGTTTTCCGTCATGCCACAAAAGAAGACTGTCGAGATTGCCGAAGGCATCTTCCTTGTCCGCTGCCACAAACTTTGCCACTGCTTCCCTGGCACCGGGCATGGACAGCTCGCCTACTGCAATCCCATCGTCTAGGTCGATGGGAGAGGTCGAGACGTATGCCTCATCCAGGTAGGGCAACACCCTCTGCGCAGCAGAATCGTGGCTTTCCGGCCTGATCTCTGCAGGCAATCGAGGCAACTCTGCGCTCAGCCCATTGGATTCAACCAACATGGACGCCGCAAACCAAATGGGCGCCATCAACAAAAGCGGAACCTTAAAAGGAGGATTCATTCTCTTCTTTCAGCCAACGTTTGACTCCAGTCAGCCCCTGCCGAGAGCGCGCACGGAAATCAGAGTTGAGGTTTGAATATTCATGGCGTTTCCAGTTCGCGACGGCCAGGTTGTTGATCTGCGACGACTGGCTCTCTTCGTTTGTTCATTTGACGTATCGATAATCTAGCCAACTCGGCCTGCTGCCGGAATCTAGAAAGTCCCTGATTGCCCTCAAACCTTCGCTAAGTGAGAGGCACTCATCCAATGGATGCGGAGCTTCCTGTCCGTGAGAAACCTTAAGCCTGGTCTCGCCATCCAGCTCACGTGATGGGTCGGAACTGATTGCGCGATACTCACTCACGGCGTCATCGAAGAATATCAATGAGCAAATCTCACCCGACCACTCAATCGCAAACCGCATTGCCTGGATTCTGGGATTCAATCTTAAAATCGTGCGACTGAACCAAGAGTTTTCGCCTACATCTTCGTCAACGCAGACTCTTCCATCGGAATCGGCCGCAATGATCTCTTCAAGAGCCGGAAATACAGCGGACTTGGAGTCGAGATGCTTGAAGGAAGCCTCGTCGCCCACCTCGATTGTCCACACGCCGGTAGTCGTCATATCTTAAGAAAACGTCTAAGCATGAGGCGCGGCTGATAGGGAGCGCGTGCTCGATGCAGGATAAAGGCTGCAGATGCGGTGAATCATTCGAACTCGGAACTGGTTAGTCGGTGCTCTCCATGTGCTTGCTAGTCATATTTGGTGCCCGTCGCACCAACATTGCGAATGAAGTCGTCGTGTGCCTGCTGCACACTGCCACTTGGCTCGTCCCTCCGTTCGTCAATCACATCGTAGTATGGAAGCACTGGAAAACGTTCGCCACTTGAGGCGTTTGTGACAATCGCTTGCACCCTCTTTACGTGCTCAAACACCGGTGCGTTTCGCTGACGGTCATATGCAACCGCTCCCGCTTCGCGTCTTGGCCCAAGTCCGACCTCCTCGAACACGATCTTCCATCGATTCAATGGCTCACGAGTTAATTCGCCGTCTCCCGATCTGCTGTCCACCTTTAACCAAATCGGCGCAGTTCCCTCCACGAGCGCCTTTGGAACTGAGGAACCATCGAGTTCATCAGGCTTTTTTACATAGTAACTCATGACATCCCCATCTCCCGCAAATCGCCAGTATCCGGCGTCGTATTCGTGCTTCCGACCCTCTGAATCCTTAAACCGTTCCGTTCCGTAAAAATAATGTGTCACCCCAGATCCACACGATGCAATGAAACCGGAGGCAAGGACGAGAACAACGAAAGTATATACTCGGCTTTGCATCAGCAATGACGCAGTGACTAAAGGCCTGGGCCTCACGCCAGGTATCGCGTTGAGTCAACCGCCTTGTTCACTGCTTCTATTCTATGAGCTCGATGTTGTTCAACTCGAAGTTTTCGCCAAACAGCTCGGGCTCGGGACCATAGAAGCGCGCCAAGAGGAAAAAGCGGCGCTCGGGATCCGTGATGAGCCAATTGGCCTCCTTGCCCCGATCGGGCGTGGGCCCGAAGTAGATGGTCACCGAGCCATCGGCATTCTTCTTCACGTCGTTCATCGTGGAGTCGATGCTGCTCTTGTCGATGTTGCGTAGATAAGAGGCCGTTTCCAGATCGTATGTGGTGATGGACCAGAAGTCCTTCACCGGCACATTGGCCGGCATGGTCAGCTTGTAATTCTTACCGCCGTCAAGCCACTCACCGTCGGGAGTCTCCGCCAGATCCAGGTAATAGGTCGCAGTTCCATAGTTTTTCACGCTCGTGATGATCGCGTAATACAACGCACCACGGGCATGGTAGTCGTAGTAGGACGGATACTCGTAACTCCACTCAGTCTCACGAGACCCGTTCGGCACTAGAGCCGACCATTTCTTGCCTTCAAAGACGAAAGGATTCAGCACCCGGTGGTACTGGTCGATCATGTACTCGAGCGCTTCAGGCCCGGCCTTGTCGAACATGCCCTGCAGCCTGGCGTCCGGCTTGAATTCCTCCCCACGGATGATGCCGATCCTGGACAGGGCACCCATCATGGCCTTGTCACGCTCCAATACGACCTCTTCGTTGATCATCTGATGGATGTGCTTGTAGATGTCGCCATCCAGCTTGGGTGTCATCTCCAGGTTCTTGCCCCACACATCGACATACTTGGTCTTGGCCGGGTTGCCAGCCTCCGAAAGCGGATAAATCTTGATCTTCTTGGTCAGATCGGTCGCCTTGGCCAAATTCTCGGTGGTCGGACCACCGGCAATGATAGGCCGAAGGACCGCCCAGCCAAAATTCGTCTCCTGCTCATAAACCATGGCGTCGGGAAGCAGCGGTCCGTTGTATCCGGGAGGCACCAGCAGATACTTGGCCCCCAGTCCACGATCGCGCCCCTTGGCACCGACATCATCGAGTGGACGCTGCCAGGCATCCATGATGGTGCCGAAAATGCCAATGCCCTCGACCGAAGCAGGCATCTCAAATACAACAGGTCCATCCGCAATGTTCCAGTAGGCGTGGATGTACGGAGTGGTGTTGTTCGGCGTAGCCGTCTGAAACCGCCAGTCCTGCACCTTTGAGTTGTAGCCAACGTCGTTGGGTCCCACCCCGTTCTCGGCAAGAGAGTCGCGCCAGAATTTGAAGCACATCAAGGGCATCGCCCATACCGCCGCATCAATTGAACGGTGATAGGTCATCCGGTCGTCGGTATCGGCCTGGGCGAGGTCGAAGTCCTGGGCACTCGATTGTGCCGAAAGCAGCATGGCGGCTGCCATCAGGGCAGGCATCGTATTAAAGGTGGTTCTCATGTCTCGATTCTGAGTTTGAAGGGTTCGGTGATGTCTTGGTGAAAGGCAAAGTTTCTTGAGCGCACGTCAAAGGTGAATCGCAGCCTGCAAGCAGCGCCACTCCTTAACAGGGATAAGGGTCCGAGTGAAAATAGTCATTTCGAATCTGGAGGGGCAGGCCGCTGCTGTCCACCTGCATGTTCCGCTGAAACCGTCTTTGGAGGTATGAAATCCAACCTTATAGGGAGGACATTCAAAGGCTTTCACGAGACGAAGCCCCCCCACTCACTTCACGTTTAGCACCAGCCTTCTATAGTCGGTCAATGGGATATACTCATCTGATTCAGGTGAAGCCATTTCCTGCTCATGGTCTCTGATCTCAAGGACGATATGAATCTGATCTCCGCGACTGGCATCCGCAGGAACCTTGATGGCCGTTCTCTCGGCATTGGGTTGCGGAATGGAAAGGGCCCCGTCATAGGTTCCCGCCTCCCTATAGTTCCACCATCGATAAAACAGCTTGTCGCCGTCAGGATCGGTACTCCCCTTCGCGCTCAATTGAATTTCCGAGCCAGGAGAGACATCGTTCATGACGATAATTGAATCCGAACCGTCCCCGTTGAGGTGGGCGACCGGATTGTGATTCGCCTCTGCAAAAGACTTTACGCACCAGTCCATGCGCGCCCGGAAGTCGTTCCACATCGCTCTTCTAAACCGCCACACGGGAACCTGGGAACTGGTGAAGGTCTCTCCGTGAACCGGGTCGGTCCAGGTTTCCTCTTCCGAATCGGCCTCGTACATGAAGAAGTCGAGAAAGGTCGACTCTGCAGGGGCATGGGAGACCCCGCGGAACATCGTGCCGTTGGCGATGGTCGGATGACGTGACATGACGTTTTTGTGCCTTTCACGGGAGACACGGCCGCCCCAACCTCCCCACCACATATTCCACGGATCGAACAGACCCTTGTTAGCGAGACCAATCCACGAAATCGTGCCACCTCCTTCAACGAAGGCCCTCCCCTCGAAACGATCCGGGTACCGTTCGCCTAGTGGCCCGTGATCGTTCTGGATGTGCCGCGCAGACCACTCATGCTGGCCCCTTCCGGATTGCGGAAACGGTTCCCAGCAATAGGTGCCCGCAGCGCGGGCCGCCGTCTTCCCTCCGTAAGCGTAAGTTTGGTAGTTGCTGCGGTACCAGGTGATTTGGGGAAAGTTCTTCGCGATCCAAGCGCCCGCATTGTCTTGGGCACCGTTCTCGAAGACAAAAACTCGCTTCAACATGGCGGTCTTGTCCGCTTCCGGAATGCCGGAGTCCTTTCTCAGATCCCAAAGCGCCTGCGCCAGGGAATTAGATCCAGCGTTTACGGTGATATAAAGCCGGCCTGCGGTCAGATTCTTCTTGATGCATTCCAGGATATGCTCGGTCCCCTCGGTGGATTTGCCGTCGCCCACCGCCGCGATGCCGAACCCGATAAGACCAGGTTTCACAATGCTCCGCAGGTAATCCACCGTGGGCCAATTGTCGGCGTGCCGTTCGAGGTTGCCCCGCACCTTTTCAAACTCCGTGATCAATTCGTGAAACAGCTCGGGATGCAGAGTCGACTTGAATTCGCCTTCTTGGCGGTCCGCATTCAGGGCTTTGGAGGAAATGGCGACGAGGCCCTCCACATCGAATTCATTGCTGTACATCAGCATGTGAATCATCTGCTGTTCCTCATCCAGTTCGTTGCCCATGTCGGCCAGGATGAGAGCACGGGTGGGCTCCGCCCCTGCCAGCAGAACGCATGCCCACCAGATGACAGCCCCGGCGGCGAGACACGTTGAGGAAGACTTCATTCTTTGGGTAATTGATCTGGTGGAGGTTTTCGACAGAAGAGCGCTTCCAATTTCTGAGCCGACTCAAGAGCGACCGGCGGCCTGCCGATAGCGCCCCTCCGACTCCTGGATATCGGGTTCAACGGCCATTCCGCTTTCGACTCTCACCGGGCAGGCCGTTCCTGTCCACTCGCTTGTTCGCTTTCGTGATCTTCACTCCGTTTGCTGTCCCGCGGCACAACGAGATCATAGCTTCCGTCCGATCCGGCGATCCGCAATTCGTCATGATAGACGGTTCGATTGATCGATCCTTTAAGCGGGGCCTTCTCATACTGGGAAGAGTAGAGCCCGAATTTCAGATAGGCGCCTTCGTGCTTCTCCACCTGATGGTTGTCTCCCCGGAAATCAACGATCTTCGTGCCCTGGCGCCAGACTTCTATAATGCCATCCGTGTCCGAAAATCTCACATGGAAAACCCAGTCGATCCACTTGCCGTACTCTGGAGAAGTTCTAGCCATGTATTCCTCCAGCACCTCGTTGTGGACACGAACCTCGTCGTTCTTGAATCGCAGCAGTAACGGTTGCGCATCTCGGACCTCCGGATGGTTTTTGTCCTGATAATGCCACTGCAACAGCATCCCCTGGTCTTTGAATTCGGTCGAGTCCCGGAAATTCTCATCAAGCTTGATGCTAATGCCAACCCAGTATTCCTGCCCGATCTCAAACATCAATCTTTCCTCGTCGATGAATACAACCGCCTCTGTACGCTCGGGATCCTCGCTTGATGAATTGAGTTCCGACTTCATGACGTAATCTCCTGCGCGTGCATCGGAAACCTTGATGACCTCGGGGGAATTGCCGGATGCCCTGTAGGGCGGTTGCCCGGACTCGAATCCCTCCTCGAAAATCAGCCGCCCCTGTTCCTTCGGTTGCCCCGGAGCGGTTCCGGGAAGCACCGCGAAAATCACCATGAAAATCATCGCTGTGTATTTGGGCTGTTTCATTGGGAATATTGGAAGCGCCGTCCCAGCGATGTCACCGCCTGCTGACAGCACGCTCCGACTTCTGGTTTGAGGTTGGAATTTTCATTCAGCTATCGACTCTTTACGGGCAGGCACCTGATCATCCGCGCCTTGTTTACCCTGATTTCTCCAGCGGGCGAGCGTCAATACCGACTTTCGATCCACCGATTGATCTGTTCGTTCGCTTCTTTCATAAGCTTAACGTTTTCCTCGTCCGGGTTTTCCATCTCATCAAGGAGGCCATATCGGCGCGCTTTGTTACGTTGGTAGGCACCGCAGAGATGAAAGCCGACGCAACCCGGATTATTGAACAGCTCCGCTAACGTCTCCGAATACCATTGACCGTCATTCTCCGAGAATTCACCGGGAAGAGTATTCCAGTTTGTTCCTGCTGCGTCTGCCAGCAAGACCGGTTTCCCGGTTTTCCGGTGCCACTCCTCGAGATGCTGAATTGGATTCCTAAAGTCTTGGAATGACAGCACATCGACGTATGGCTTCGCTGCATTGATCACTTCCATGGCAATCGGCGCGTTGGCCTCGTAGCGATCTCCCAAGAGCAGGTGATGTGGATCATACAGCCGGATAGCATCGTGCGTGGTCTTGTAGTAGTGCCCGGCGAGTTCCAACAGCTCCGTACGCCCGGCTTCCGTCTTCAACTGGTCAGGATCGAAGATCGGACCCCGCCATTTGTTTTGAGGTCTCGAATGAATCCAACTTGGACAATCACTATAAAAGTAACCAATTAAATTGGCGTCTTCGCTCAGCTCTGCGCAGTGCGATCTTGCGATATAGTCGCACCACTCCTTCCAATCCTCACTGCGGAAATCATAGTTCACGGTGTGCTTCTCCCATTGATGAGATTCGGTGAACGGCAGAAGGTGGCAGTAGGGCATGTCCAACGCGCGGTACTCGTCGCCAGTAAAGGAGCGCGAATGTCGCCATTTTCGAACGGTCACTTCCTGAACCCAGCCCACACTATTGAATCCCCACGATTTCAAGTTGGGTGCCAGGGACTCCTTGATCCAACGAATCGTGCTGCCACCGTACCTCTCCTGCCAGATGTGTATGTTTTCTGGGTAACGCAAGCTGGCTGGATCGATGTGATTCAGGCCAATCGAAAAGAATGGTTTTCCATCGGGCGTAATCAGCCACCACCGATCCTCTTGCCGCCCCAGCGTAAAGAATCCCTCGGGTGAGATCTGGGTGGTCTTGACGTCGGTGGCTACGGCACGCCGCATGAACGGTATCACCGAACACCCCGCGCCCAAGGCAAGGCCGTGCTGCAGGAATCTTCTACGATGAAGCCTTTTCGTCCACATAATCCGTTAGTCTGTCTGTCTATGGTGACGGTTAGAGCTAGATTCGTTTCTCAAGCGAACGTCTCAGTCCGATCACGCCCTACCGAGAGCGCGCCTTGGTGCCAAGATACACTTTTTCGATCGTTCATGTCGATTCGGACTCACCGTGGGCAGGGGTTTGATCTGCGACGACGTGTCCTTCCATTGTTGGGTTCGAAACTTGGCACACATGAGGCGCAATTTCTGCGCTACAACCAGCGCTCCATAATGTGATTCAGAATCGGAACACCGCGAACTTCATGGGGATTGTCGCGCACGACGCGAAAACCATGGCGCTCGAAGAAGGGACGCGCCGTCATGGATACCTCGGCGTAGAGTCTGATCAGGTTGGCTTGCCGTGCCTCCTCGAATATCCGATTCATGATCGCCGACATGTGCCCCTTTCTTGCATGAGAAGGCGACACGTACGTGCAATCAATGTGACCGTCAGGATCAAGCTCAATAAAGCCTACGACTTCGCCATCAACCACGGCAACCCATGGGTTCTTGCGCTCGCATCGCTTGCGCCACTTCTCGGCCCAAGCAGCGTCACCTTCAATTGGCGTCGCCCAGGCGTGACGCTGCTGCTCGGTGTAGTGGTCGCGCGTCAATTCGTGCACCGCGTCGTGGTAAACCTCGCCGATTCGGAGTTCATCGCCGAGTTGCCACTTCCGAACAACCGTGTCCGCTGGTATTTTCATGCTTAGGAGAACGTTGAAGTCCTCTCACATCAGACCTGGGCACCCGCTCAAATCCTGGGGATCATCGCCTTGCGTCGTCCAGATTTCAACACACCAGCGGGTCTGGGGCTGGGCGCGACGCCTGGTTCGCTTTAGGTTTCATTTTGCCGGCGAGGAACCTGAATGAGACTTCCAATTCCTCACTTCTTCAGGAAATCCTGGACTTCCGGCTGCTCGCTCAAGCGGGCGATCTCGTCCTTGCCGTCCGCATCCTTGATGGGAAGGTCAAGCTGTTTGACCGTGAGTTCGCCTTTCAGGTAGGAGGCTAGAAAGACTCTGCCATCCGAATAGTTGTAACGGGTTCCATTGATTTCAAGTGCTTCGGGAGAGCCCTGAAAAACAAGAACAGGTTTCCCACCTTCCTCCGCCACGATCTGGCCTCGCCAGCTCCCTGCTACTGATGAAACCGCGTTTTCCGAGATATTCGTGAAGATCGCGAATGCGATTTTGTCGTTGGCGCCAGAGTACCCATAAAGTGTCTCCATGGTCACTCGCCCGGACTCCCTTTCGACCACGGTGGAGGTGATGGCGGCTCCGGAGCCTTTTGGTTTGCCGCATCCTGCAATAGCGGCACAAATGGCGATGGCGGAGATGATATGGACGATTCGGCTCATGGTTCCGTTGGGTTTTTGAAGAGAACGCTCGAGGTTAGCCGATCCACACCGGGAGGCGCCAGATCAAAACAGGGTTTAGGTTGGGAAAAATCATTCGAACTCGGGACAGATCAACCGTTGCTCTCCTTGCGCTTGTTCTGCTTCGGTTGCACGGCATCGGTGCGAGGTCTGATAGAGATAGGGTCACTCAAAGGAGACGAGATGCGAAACAAAATAAGGAACATCGGAAGAAACGGTCAAATAGTCTTCTCGCGTAAACGTCGAACCCTTCGCATCTCGCTGCCTTGTCAGCACTCGCATGCGATATTGCCCCGCTTCCTTCGCCGGTCCAATGAGAATCACCTTCTCGTCCTTTCCAAAGCGTCCAAACCGCTCAGCCGCAAACGAGGCCCCTTTTTCAGAGATCAGTTTCGCACGTTCGACACCCACAATTTCCGAAAGTGCGGAGCTAAGCTCTTCCCTTAAGCCGTGAATCGCATCCTCAATCGGAGGAACAATCAACTTGTATGTGTACCGCTCTTTTTGCTCCGAAGCCGTCAGTTCGGCCTCTTCTGCATAGAGCTGTTCCACCTCGCGAAGCCTTGCTTCTGTATTGGCGAGGGTCTCATTCACAGCTTCGCATTCCGAATCCGTTATCTTTAACAAGTAGCGGCTCACCTCCGACAATTGAAGAGGTCCGTTCCCGTCTGATTCAAGCCCTTCGAAATCAAGCTGCGAAAAGATGTTTTGAGGTATTTGCGGAGCACTTTCCTCTTGCTTCCCTTGCTCCGACGAGACGCCGGGCAGGGCGGGGAGATGGATATCTGTGGAGGGCTTCGCCCGTCGCTCTCCCATCGTGTGCGGAGCCATAGAAAAGGTCTCTGAGGGGCCTTCCACTGCCCCCGGTCTTGATGAAGATACGCCAAGAAAATAGCCAATGACGAGCGCGAAGAAAAAAACGACGGTCGTTCCAATTACTTTAGATGCTTTCATGCTCGTGGTGCCGCAATTATGTGTGCATTGCTATCGGGTCGGTGCTCATTTGCAGAACGTTCAGGATATGGCACCAGATACATGATATCTGACACCTCTCAATCACCTCATCGCTCCCATCGAAGCAAGCAGACTCCCCAAAACTTTAACACTGTATCTGGTTGCCTCCATCCGCTTGTTCTCCCTCTTGTTCTGTCCAGAGGTCATTTGAACGATTGAGCAAAATCTTCCACCAGGGTGAAACGCTCACAAACCAACTCCATATCCGGCTGCCAACCACCATTGCGCTCAAAATGTGCCTGATGCCCCGCCTGCCATCCTTCGAGCGTTTCATCCTCACCTTCGGCCAAAGCAAAATCCGCATCCACATCACAAAACCGGCAATTGGTTACTTCTGTCGTCTCGATCACCAGCTCCGGTTCCCCATCCCAATCAAGCGCAATGTCTCGACGGCCAACTACAGGCATGGATTCACCGCTATCGCGAAAGCCCCTGAGCGCTCCACAAGTAGCACGCTTCTTTCCTGTCCGGACAAGAGAAAGTAGCTGGCTACAAAGCTCGTGGGTATCGCCAAACTTAAATGTCTCAGCTTCGGGATACCGAGCTTTCGCTTCTTCAACGGAAATAGGCATCAGAGAATAGTGGGATTGCCCCGATATTTTCAAAAGAACGTCAAAGTCATCTCACACCTGAACAAGGGTGAACTCCAACGGCAGGGTTGATGGTTGAGTGGTAATCGCGGTTTGAACCCGTGCCAAGTGAGGCGCTAGGATCGACCCCTTGTTCGCTCCGTTTTCAGGGGAGTCTCGGCACGACTTCAGGGTCAACATGACAGCAAGGAGCCCAGTAGAGATAAAGAGAAGCCCCAATATCCAGGAAGTTAGCCACGATCGAAGAATTCGAAACTCACCCGATTCCTTATCGCAAATTACCTCTACTTTTTCGCCTATTTTACGAGCGGGTACCTGTCCGGATTGATCGACGAATTCGAGTGTCTCAGCGCCTTTGGATATTCGAACTTGCGGATGAAACGATCCTCCCATTTCCGCGCTTTCGGATTGCCATTCGTTCCCCACGATTTCCCCTTCGAACCTCTCGAAACCACGATCTTTGAATCTCAGGTAAATCAGCCCGACTCCAATGGCTGAAAAAATGGAAACGAAGAGAATCGCCCCTACTCCGATGAGAAGATCAGACAGGTTCATTTCTAGAGCGAACGTCAAAGGCCTGCCGCCCGGCGATAGGCGCTCACTGAGCGAAGCGCCAGCCGACGCAGTAGGCTGAAGCGAGGAGGAGCTTAGCACCGATCCTCCGGGTCGGCTACAACGTCTTGTTCTCCGTCAGTGATTCGCAGGAAGACGTAACCCACGTCGATTGAGTGGGCGTTCCGGTATCGCCGGTACTTCGAATCCCAGTCGCCGGATTCCAAATCGATCGCCAATCGTTGAAGGCCGTCCTCGATTCCCTCTCGGTCTGCACACGAAAACGAGGAGATTCCTGCTCTGTATCCTTCGTCGAGGTATATCTCTGGGCGGGCCCAACCAGCGGCGGCAAAGTGGTCCTTGAGGTCTCGCGGGAGGGGAAAGCGACAAACCTGCAGGGATCGACTCAAGTTCCCCTCAGCGAACCGCCGCAGTTCGGCGATCCGGGGAAACCACTCTTTGTCCTTGGAGAGAAAAGAAGGAAAGTAGTCGTGAAGCCAAAATTTAGAGTTCGCACCCGCATCGTAAGTGAAGATGACGATCGGGCCCGAATTCACTGCCCGAGAGGCCTCCTTAAGAGCGAGCTTCCAGTCAGTGAAGTGATGCAGGCAAAGGGTCATGACGATCCCATCAAAGAGGTTGTCTTCGAAGGGGAGCCTTTCTGCGCTGCCCTCAATCCACCGCAGTCGAGGGTGAACCCTCCCCTGCTCCCTCATCACCCCAGACGGTTCAAGAGCGGTGACCCGATGCCCCGCTTCCGCTATTGCATAACTGTAATTTCCTGTGCCGGCACCGACGTCCAATACCGCCGAGGCAGGCGCGATGTCGAGGATATCCAAGAGCCGGCTCGCAATCCGGGGATCGGCTTCCCTGGTGCGAATGTACCCTTTGCCAATCGAGTCGTAGAGCGCTGCCATTTCTACTGAGAACGACAAGGCTCACACACCCCTGACCGGGAGGCGAGCGTCGAATTCAGGTTTATGGTTGGATTGTCCTAGCGATTTCAACTCCGGAGCGGTCAGGGGTTGTCGTGCAGCCGCTTGTTATGGCTCCATTCATCTGCTGTGATCTGGTAGTCCTCGGTGGGGATCCAACGGCCTTCAATCTGATAACCTCGAGGATTCGACCTGAACCGGCGCATGCCGAGCTTCTCGGCGACTCGACGACTAGATGCGTTCCAACTTGCTGCCCCAGCCCAAATCCGTCGAGCCATAAGGCGCTCGAATCCGAAATTCATCGTGCATCTGGCACATTCAGTCGCGTAGCCCCGTCTCCATTCAGATGGCAGAATGGTATAAGCGATCGCCCAAACGTCTGGCTCGGTGCTGGTTACCGTCATCAACCCAAGGTATCTCCCGTCCGAATTGGCGGTAGCAGCAAGACAAAAAGCGCTCCCTTCATCCCATTTCTCATGGATCTGAGTGAGGCGATCAGAGATATCATCAAGCGATTTCGCCAATGCCCAAGGTAGATCCCTAGGAAATCTCTCGTCGGTTACATGTTTCAAGATCTCCGGCGCGAGATTGCATTCAGGAAACCTGAGATGGCATCGGGCAGTGCTAAGAATTAACGATCGAGGCAAACTGCTCATTCTTCGCCATAACAGTCTTATTAGTACACCCGCCGAGCGATAGCTCGGCGTACGAGGTCACAATACTTAAGAACAGGATACCATATCAAGACCCCGTAAATCCAAAACTTCCCCGACATTTCATGAACTGAAGTTAGGATTACGTGATTTTTTGGTTAGCTCGATAGTAAGGCATTCTTTAAGTCCTGATATCCCCCGTTCTCAGGCCCAAAAAAGTCTCCCCCACGCCTCAACAACACAAGCTACCGCCCCTGGTCGCCCCGCTCAAAGAGCCGCGTGCCACCATTCTCACCGATCGACTTCCCTTCACTCCACAAAACTCCCCCCACATTCTAGCTCACCCCCTCACCCTAATTTAAGGCCCGCTCCGAGTCTCCGATTCAACG
>JBCCIR010000032.1:0-41926 GCA_039028175.1 Verrucomicrobiota bacterium | reverse complement strand
GGGGGGATTTGCGGGGGGGTTGGGTGGCGGAGTTTGTGCGTGCGGGGGAAGGGTTTGCGCCGCCGCGGTATTTTTTGCGCGAGGGGCGGGTGGTGGGGGTGGGGGGAGGCGGTGTTAAGATTACGGGGGAACCGGGGGAGGGATTTCGGGAGTACGAGCGATGGATCAACAGTTTGAGAGAGCCGGATGCGATTGCTGCGGCGCGGTTTATTGAGAGCCCGATGGTGCATCCGAGCGTGGTGATGCGCCGGGAGGTGGTGGAGGCGGTGGGGGGATATCGGGATGTGGGGTGGGCGGAGGATTATGACTTGTGGCTGCGAATGTTGGAACGGGGGTGTCGGTTTGCGAAGGTGGGGGAGGTGTTGTTGGAGTGGCGCGACGGGGCGGAGCGATTGACGCGGAGTGACGAGCGTTATTCGCAGGAGAATTTTTTGCGGGCGAAAGCGCATTTCCTGGGGCGGATGGAAGCGGTGCGGGGGCGGGGGGTGGCGATCGCGGGGGCGGGACCGATTGGGAAGCGGCTTGGGGGGTATTTAAGGGATGAGGGAGCGAGGGTGGAGTTGTTTTACGACGTGCATCCGCGTCGGATTGGGGAGCGGATTGGCGGGGTGCCGGTTCGTGACAGTGAGGAATTGGCGGGGCCGGGCGGGGCGATATTGTTGGGGGCGGTGGGGATTCGGGGGGAACGGGAGACGGTGCGATCGGTGGCGGTCGGGGCGGGGTATGTCGAAGGGGTGGATTTTTTTTGTGTGGCGTGAGGGGTGGCGAGCATTCGGAAATGGGCAAAGGGGGTTGTGGGGTGCTATAGGTAGGGGGAGATGACGCGATTTCGGCCATGCATTGATCTTCACGAGGGGAAGGTGAAGCAGATTGTGGGAGGGAGCCTGGAGGGTAGTGAGGGAGTGGTGGAGAATTTTGTCGCGGATCGGGGAGCGGGGTATTTTGCGGAGCGTTATCGTGAGGACGGATTGGACGGGGGGCACGTCATTCTGTTAGGGCCGGGGAATGAGGTGGCGGCACGGGAGGCGCTGGTGGCGTATCCTGGGGGAATGCAGGTGGGCGGCGGGATTGATGCGGGGAATGCGGTGACGTATTTGGAAGCGGGGGCGAGTCACGTGATTGTGACGTCGGCGGTGTTCGATGACGGGGGAGTGTTTGTGGAGGAGAAGCTGGCGGAGTTATCCCGGGTGACGGGGCCGGAGCGACTGGTGATGGATTTGAGTTGTCGGCGCCGGTCGGAGGGGGAGGGCTGGGTGGTGGCGATGGATCGTTGGCGGACGCGGACGGATTTGGCGGTGACGGTTGAGACGATGGAGCGACTAGCGGAGTATTGCGCGGAGTTTTTGGTGCATGCGGCGGATGTGGAAGGGAAGTGTGAGGGGATTGACGAGGAATTGGTGTCGATGTTGGGCAGTTGGGGGAAGGCACCGGTGACCTATGCGGGTGGGGCGAGAGTGTTTGAGGATTTGGCCCGGGTGGAGGGGTTGAGCGTGGGGCGGGTGGATTTGACGATTGGGAGTGCGTTGGATTTGTTTGGCGGGACAGGGGTGCGGTATGCGGATTGTGTGGCTTGGAATGGGAGGGGGGATTAAGGATTTTAGAGGCGACCACCTCACCCCGGCCCTTTGTCCGCCTGGGGCAGACCATTCTACGGTGGCTTCGCCGATTGCCGGGGCGCTATCGCGCCGGTGAATTCCGCCAACGGAGAGGGAGGAAGATGAGGAGGTCCGGGACTTTGGGGTAGGGATTGAGGAGAGGGGGCGGGGCGATTGACGGGGGGTGCGGGCGGGGGTATGAGATAGGTTTTGGAAGTCTATGGATGTGGAGCACGTTGTTGGGAATATGAAATTGCAGTCTTATGTTTTGGGCCTAGGATGGGCCGTTCTTTTGAAGGTATCGGTGATAGCAACGACGGATGTGAGCGCGGCGATGGAATCGTGGGCGCATGAGGTCAGTGATTTGGCGCCGGATGAGGCGGTGGTATGGGGGCAGTTGGAGAACGGCGTGCGTTATGCGGTGAAACCGCATGGGGATCCTCCGGGGCGGGTGAGTCTGCGTCTTTACGTGGATGCGGGGTCATTGATGGAGGAAGAGGATCAGCGTGGGCTGGCTCATTTTACCGAGCACATGGCGTTTAATGGGACGACGCATTTTCCGGCGGGGGAGATGGTGGAATATTTTCAGCGTTTGGGGATGGCATTCGGGGCGGATACGAACGCGCATACTTCTTACAAGGAGACGGTTTACAAGCTGGAGTTGCCGCGGACGGACGAGGCTTTGTTGAAGGAGAGTTTTCAACTGCTGCGCGATTATGCGGACGGGATTCAATTTGGGGACGAGGAATTGGAAAAAGAGCGCGGGGTGATTTTGAGCGAGAAGCTGTCGCGGGATTCGGTGGAATACCGGACGTATATCAACCGGATCAAGTTTGCGTTGCCGGAGTCGCTGGTGAGCGAGCGATCGCCGATTGGCACGGAAGAAGTGATCTCGGGCGCGCCGCGGGAGCGGTTCCTGGATTTTTATCGGCGTTATTACACGCCGGACCGGATGGTGGTTGTGGCGGTGGGGGATGTCGATCCGGAGGAGATTGTTGGATTGATCGAGGAATATTTTGGGACGATGGACGCGCCGGATGAGACGGTAGGGGACCCGGATTTGGGTCGAGTGGCGGAGCGGGGCGTTGTGGCGCGACTGCAAGCGGAGCCGGAGTCATCGTATACGTGGGTGGATATTCAATCGATGGAGCCGTATGCGAAGGGGGCGGACCGGGAGGAGACGCGGTTGGAGGAGTTAAAGGTGGAATTGGCGGAGCGGATGTTGAATCGGCGCTTTGAGATATTGGCGAAGAAGGATGGGGCGGAATTTTTGCAGGGGCAGACTTTCAGTTACGACATGTTTGATTTTGTGACGGTGGCGGGATTGCGTTTGGCGGCAAAGCATGGGACGTGGGAGGGGGCGTTGGAGACGGGGGAGCAGGAACTACGCCGGGCGTTGGAGTATGGATTTACGGAGGCGGAACTGACGGAAGCGAAAGCGAACATTGCGCAGAAGTATGCGCGTGCGGCGGAGACGGCATCGACGAGGAAATCGCGGGAATTGGCGGATCGCTTGGTGAATTCGTTTGGGGAAGAGCGTGTCTTTACGGCACCGGAGCAGAACCGGGCATTTGTCGAGGGGCACCTCGAAGAGATTACCGCTGACGAAGTGTTGACGGCGTTTCGATCGATTTGGAGCGAGGATGATTTGATGGTGTTTGTGAGCGGGCAGGTGGACGAAGCGGTGGGAGATGCGGGGGTCTTGGCGGCGTTTGAGGCAAGTCGTGGGGCTGGGGTGGAGGCTCCGGTCGAGGAGGAGGCGAAGGCATTTGCTTATGCGGCGGCGGCGGAAGCGGGGGAAGTGGCAGAGCGGGAAGCGGTGGAAGATTTGGGGGTGACCCAGGTACGATTTGCGAACGGGGTGCGATTAAATTTGAAGGAAACGGATTTCGAGGATGAGACCGTGCGGGTGACCGTGCGGGTGGGGGCGGGGCGGTTGACGCAGCCGAAGGACCTGCCGGGGTTAGCGACATTCCTGGAGGCGGCCTTTGAGCTGGGAGGCTTGGAGGAGCACAGCTTGGATGAGATTAAGCGGATATTTGCTGGGACGACCGTGGGATTACAATTTGGCGTGGCGGATGATGCGTTTGTGTTTTCGGGGCGGGTGAAGCCGGAGGATTTGATGGCGGAATTGGAACTGATGGCGGCGTATTTGACGGCGCCGGGTTATCGTTCGGAGGCGGAGGGGCAGTTTCGGCGTCAGGTGAGCGGGTATTACCAGCAGCTCAAGCACACCTCTATGGGGGTGATGCAGAACGAGGTTTCGAAGTTTATTCACGGGGACGATCCCCGGTTTGGATATCCGTCGGAGGAAGAGATGATGAGCCGATCATTTGAGGAGGCGAAGGGGTGGTTGTCTGAGGCATTGGGTTCGGGATACCTGGAGATTTCGGTTGTGGGGGAGATCGAGGATGAGGAAGCCGTGATTGAGATGGTGGGGCGGACTTTTGGTCGATTGGACGAGCGGGAAGGTGAGAAGCCGGCCTATGTGGAGGAGCGGGTGGTGGATTTTCCGGAGGGGGCGGAGGATCAGCAATACGATTATTCTTCGGAGATCGCGAAGGGGCTGTTGTTGGTTTACTGGAAGACGGCTGACATGTCGGATATCGAGCGGACGCGGCGATTGAGTTTGTTGAGTTCGGTATTTCGGGATCGGTTGCGTCTGAAGATTCGGGAGGAATTGGGTGAGGCGTACAGTCCTTATGCGCGGAACACGAGCAGTGATGCGTATGAGGGGTATGGGTATCTTTTTGCGACGGTGGAGTCTGAGCCGGCGAACTTGCCGGGCTTGGCGGAGATTATTGAGGGGATCAGCGAAGATTTTCGCGAGAACGGGGTGACGGAGGATGAGTTGGAGCGGGCGAAGGAGCCGTTGTTGAATCAATTGGCGGAGTTGCGCCGGAACAACTCTTACTGGATGGACAGTGTGCTGCAGAGTTCGCAGGAGCGACCGGAGCGGCTGGAGTGGGCGCGAACGATCGTGCCGGATTTTGAGGGCGTGACGGCGGCGGAGTTGAGTGCGTTGGCGAAGGAATACCTCGGGGCGGACCGTGCGGTGGTGGTGACTGTTGTGCCGGAGGAGGGGACCGAGGGTTAAGGGGGCGATCAGTTTTTCTCCAGGGTGATGACGCACTCGAGGTGTTTCGTTTGCGGAAAGAGGTCGAAGGGTTGGACCCGGGTAAGGCGATAGTGCCCGTCGGCGGCCAGTGATTTGAGGTCGCGCATTTGTGTGGCGGGGTTGCAGGACACGTAGACGATGCGGGACGGGCCGAAGTTGAGGAGTTGATCGAGGAATGGTTCGTCGCAGCCCTTGCGTGGCGGGTCGATGACGACGGCGGTTTGGGTGGGATCAAAGGTAATGTTATCGAAAATTGCTTCCGCTCTGCCTTCGAGGAACTTGGCGTTCTCGATGTGGTTCTGTTGGGCATTGTGTCGGGCCCATTGGATGGAGAGTTCGCTGATTTCGACGCCTTTGACCTGTTGAAAACGTTTTGCTGCGGTGAGGGCAAAGAGGCCGGCGCCGCAGTAGGCATCGATGAGAAACTGGGTGTTATTTTGCGAGGCCTCGGCGGCGACGTGGCGAGTGAAAGCGGGGAGGATGGAGGGGTTATTCTGGAAGAACTCGCCGGCGATAAATTCGAAGGTGATCTCGCCGACTTGTTCGCGGGCGAGCTCTTTTGGATCGGTGACGACATCGTTCCCCGAGAGGCGGAGTAGCAGGGTGGCACCCTTTTTGTATCGGGAGGCGTGATTGAAGATGTCGTCTCTGAGTTCGGTGAGGGTGTTGTTGAGAGGCGGCGCGGCGATGGGACAGTTGGGGACGTCGACGATTTGTTGGCGCCGTCCGACTTTTAAGAATCCGATGGCGGAGATATTATTCTTCTTTGGTTTTTGGAAATGGGGCGTGATTTTGGAGCGGTAGCCGTATTGGGCGGGGCTGGGGATGACGGGTTCGACGGGATGATCGATCTTCGCCATGTGTTGGAGGAGCTCGTGGACCTGTTGTTGTTTGAAGAGGAGTTGTTGTTCGTAGGCGAGGTTTTGGTATTGGCAACCGCCGCAATCGCCGAAGAGGGGGCAGGCGGGTTTGGTGCGGTGGGGTGAGGGATTGAGGACTGCGACGAGATCCGCGTCGCTGTAATTGGGGTGATTGCGGTAGATGCGGGCTTTGACGGATTCTCCGGGGAGGGCGAAGGGGACGATTACGACCCAATTGTCGAGGCGTCCGAGGCCGTGGCCTTGGTTGGTGAGGGTATGGATGTCGAGAGTGACGATTTCGTGGTAAGCGAAAGGGTGGGGGGTGAAGCCCTTGGGGATGTTGTGCGTCTCCGGCATTTGTTGAAGGGGACGATGGACGCGGGGGCGGTCGGTGACAAGCGAATGGACAGGCGGGCGAACGTGTTTATAGTCAGAGGCGTGGATCGCGGCGTCGTATTTATATCGGTATTGATTGTGTGTCTCTGCGCGGCGGCGGTGGTGGTGTGGTATTTCGCCCGTCACAATCCGAATCCGCGTTTTCGGCCGCGTTTTGGGGAGATTGTGGTTGTATCGATGATTGCGGTCGGTTTATCGGGCGGGGTTTCTTTCTTTGTTTCGGGCGTTTTGGGGACGGGGGCGATGTTTCAGGAGGATTTGGATTTGCGCAATTTGAAGGTCGATGTTGGTACACCCGGGGGCGGCGTTAAGGATGACGACGACGGTAAAATGGGAGATGACGAAGAAGAGGACGACGATGGTCCTCGTTTGCCGTGGATGAAGCGGGACCGCGACTGAGAGGCCCGTCGGTGGCGGGAATTTGTCGCCAGGGTGGTTGTTGGAGAGGTGAGATAGGATCAGCAGGCGATTGCGCCTTTGGAGTAGGCGCTGACGTGAACTTCCTCGTGTTCGGGGAGGAGGCAATCGGCGGCTTCTTCCTGAAGTTGCGAGCAATACTTGGCTTTCCAGCGGAGGAGAGGGGTCGCGAGGTCGTCCTCGAGTTGTTCCTGGTTGGCGAGGGCACCGGAGAGGTCGAAGCCGGATACCTCGAGGCCTTGGATGACGGCGTCGGGGATGCGGGGAGTTTCGACCTCAGTGGCGTTGAGGTATGACATGACGCGTTGGTTGTATGAGCCTTCCCAGACGTCATCCTCGTGGTCGCAGCCAAAGCTGAAGGATTTGGTGATGAAGTAGTCGGCGTTGTCGGCGATGATTTCGGCGATCTCCGTGATGGAGTCGTGGTTTTCGAGTTCCATTTTTACGGGGACGCAAACGGTGAGTTCGCAATCGAGTTCGGGGAGGACATCGGCGAGTTCTTGGTTGTTGAAGAAACGGCAGAGTTCGGAGGTATCGCCGGTTGCGACGTCGACGAGGACGACATCATTTTCATCGATCTTTGAGACGAGGACTTCGAGGTCTTCCTCATCGTTGAGTTCCCAGAGTTGGAACTCGCGGGAGGGATCGGTGGGGCGGGGGGAGGATCGATCGGTGGTGAGCAATGCGGTTTGATTGCTTCGGGCCCGGAAGAAATCGCAGAGGATTTCTGTGACGGTGGTGTTGCCGGAGGAGGGACAGTCATTCGCGACAAAGATGAGTTTTTTCATGGTGGGATGCCTTTTACATTCATTATATTTATAGAAATTATATATTATAGCAAGTCAAAAATTTAGGATTTCCAAAATAACTTTCGAACAGTTTCGTCGGGAGGGGATTAGGGGGGATTTTACGGTGGTTTGAGATCTGCTCATGGGATTGGTTTTGCTCGACGCCGGGGGAGGGACGGATACCTTGGGCGACGATTTTTGGTATGAGTGAATTGGGGACAGAAGGGAAGAAAGCGAACGCATTGGCGACGGAGAAATCGCCTTATTTGCTTCAGCATGCGCATAATCCGGTGGAGTGGATGCCTTGGGGTGAGGAGGCTTTTCGTCGGGCGCGCGAGGAGGGGAAGTTGATATTTTTGTCGATTGGTTATTCGACTTGTCACTGGTGTCATGTGATGGAGCGCGAGTCGTTTGAGAACGACGCGATTGCGGCGATCATGAACGAGCACTTCATCAATGTGAAAGTGGACCGGGAGGAGCGTCCGGATGTGGACATGATCTACATGGCGTTTGTGCAGGCGAGCACGCGACAGGGGGGGTGGCCGTTGAATGTGTGGTTGACGCCGGAGTTGAATCCGATCGTGGGGGGAACGTATTTTCCGCCGGAGGATCGGTCGGGACGCCCGGGTTTTCCGAGTGTATTGGAGCGGCTTGCGGGATTGTGGAAGGACGAGCGTGATCAATTGGAGACGCAGAGTGTGAATGTATTGGGGGCGATGCGGGAGGAGTTTTCGGGGCGAAAGACGGGCGCCGATGCGATTCCCGAGACCGGGGCGGTTCTTGCTCTGGCAGCCCGGCAATTTGGGGAGGCGTATGACGAGAAGCATGGGGGGTTCAGCGTATCGCCGAAGTTTCCGCGACCGGCGGGATTGGATTTGCTGTGGCGGATTGGTGCGGGCGGGGCGGAGGGTGCAAGTGAGGCGGAGGCGATGGTGCGGTTGACTTTGGACGAGATGGCTCGGGGCGGCATTTACGATCATCTCGGGGGTGGGTTTCATCGGTATTCGGTGGATCGGTACTGGCATGTGCCGCACTTCGAAAAGATGCTTTATGATCAGGGGCAGTTGGTGGTGACGTATTTGGACGGTTGGCAGCGGAGCGGGGATGTGGGGATGCGGGCGGTGGTGGAGGATGTGTTGGCGTATGTGATGCGTGACATGACGGCGCCGGAGGGGGGATTTTATTCGGCTGAAGATGCGGACAGCCTGGTGGAGGGGGACGGTGAGGAGGAGGCGGAGGGGGCGTTTTACGTGTGGGGTTGTGGCGAGTTGCAGGAGTTGTTGGGAGGAGAGGAGGATGACCGGTTTCGGGTGTTTGCGTTGAGCTATGGGCTGACGGAAGCGGGCAACGTGCGACCGGGGAGTGATCCGATGGGGGAGTTTGGGGGGAAGAACGTCTTGTTTCGGGCGCTTCGGACGGGAGAGGTGGCGGCGGGTTTGGAGCTGGACGGGGAGCGGGTGACGGGGTTGTTGGAGGAGGGGAAGGAGGTGGCGCTATCTGAGCGTGGGAAGCGGGTGCGGCCGCATTTGGACGACAAGGTGATCGTGGCCTGGAACGGGCTGATGATTTCCGGTTTTGCGAAGGCGCACCAGGTGACGGGGGAGACGATATATCTGGAAGCGGCGACGCGGGCCGCGGCGTTTGTTCGCGAGCGTTTGTGGGATGAGGCGGAGGGGACCTTGATTCGGAGTTTTCGGGAAGGGCCGAGTGAGGCGCCGGGGTTTGCGAGTGATTACGCGTTTTTTATTCGTGGGTTGTTGGATTTGTATGAGGCGGGATTTCAGCTGGAGTGGCTGCGCTGGGCCGTTGAGCTGCAGGCGGCGATGGATGAGAGGTATTTTGACGACGAGGAGGGCGGGTATTTCAGTGTGCGGCAGGATGAGAATCACCAGATTGTTTCGATGAAGGAGCGGCATGACGGAGCGGAACCGAGTCCGGGCGCGGTGGCGGTATCGAACTTGATTCGGCTCGCGCGGATGACCGGGGACGAGTCGTTGCGTGGAAAGGCGGAGCTTACGCTACGGTCTTTTGCGAAGGAGTTGGAGCATCGTCCGATTGAGTGTCCGCAAATGGCGTTGGCATTGGACGACTGGAGCGGAGGGTGGGCGGAGGTTGTGGTTGTGGATGACGCTGCGAGCGAAGCTGGTGGACAGGAGCGGCAGGAGATGTTGCGTGCGCTCCATGGCCGGTATCTTCCGCGGAAGACAGTGATGGTGATTGATTCGGCGGAGGCGCGGGAGTTCTTTTCTCACGCGTCGGGAGCGATTGGTGAGATGAAGGCGATTGACGGGAAACCGACGGCGTATGTGTGCCGCGACTTTGCGTGTCAGCAGCCGGTGACGGATGTGGCGGGACTGGAAGCGTTGTTATCGTCCCTTTAGCCGTTAATGACGGTGAGGACGTCGGCGGCTTGCTGGTCGGTTGAGGCTTTGAGATCGCGCCAGACGAGTTTGCCGTCTTTGAAGAGGAAGGCCTGGCGTGAGGAGAAGCCGCGGGGATTTTTCGGGACGCCGAAGGCATCGATCACCGTGGCGTCTTTGTCGGCGAGGAGTATGAAGGGGAGTTCGTATTTTTCTTTGAAGGCTTTTTGGTCGTCCACGGTGTCTGCGCTGACACCGATAACGGTAACATCTTTGTCTGTGAGTTCCTCGAAGGAATCGCGCAGGGAGCAGGCTTGTTTGGTGCAGCCGGGGGTATCCGCTTTGGGGTAGAAGTAGACGAGCGTGTAGCCTTCGGCGGCGGTTTCCTTCACGTTGACGTCTTTTCCTTCGTCGGATTTCTGGGTGACATCGGGAGCGGCGGCACCTTCTTCGAGTTCTCCTCCATTTGCGGGGAATCCGAAGGCGAAAGCGGCGAGCAGGGTAGTGAGCTTGGTGATAATTTTCATGGTGATAGAATGGTATTGGTGGTTAAGGATAGATCGTTGGGAGTGATGAGAATCTTTCAGCGCTGAGTTCTCGTTTGTGCGGTTTTTGTGGGGCGGGTGGGGACGACGAGTTCGGGAGTGAGAAGAATGATGAGATTTCCTTGAATGTTGTGATTGCGACGGCAGACGAGGAGGAGGGAGTCGCCGAAGCGGACATTGGATTGGAAGATGGTTTCGGTTGTGTTGAAGGAGAGGGCGTTGGGTGACGATTTATTTGAGGGGAAGGCAATCTCTCGGCCCTGGTCGGGTTCATCTGATTCGCGGATGATGGCTTTACCGAAAAGTTCGAGCTCCTTCTGATTGTCGAAGGCCTCCAATTCGAGCGTGATACCGGCCTCGATGGTTTCCAAGTTCAGGGTTTTCTCATCGCGACCGGCGGGGTATTGGATTTCGCGGACGACTTCGATTTTCGTTCGTTGACCACTTTTGGCAGTGACGGCCGGGGTGGTGAGGATGGAGGTGCCTTTTTCTCGGTTGAATTTGCGCAGCAGGTTCTCGAGTTCGGCGCGGTTGAGTGTTTTGTTATTGGCAAGAAACTCGTTCTTGGACTCGATGAATTTGGCGGAAACCTTGATATGCCGGTCGTTTTCTTCAGCGTTGAGGGCGTGGGTCGCGAAGAGGCAGGTGAGCAAAGGGGTGATTGTGACGAGGCGAACGGCGAGGGTATTCATGGGAACGCAGACAGTTGAGTTGGTGAGAGGGGGTTGGACTATCGGAGAACGCCGACTGTTCAAATTTAGGGCTTAGTCTATCCCATTTAGTGGACGCGTTGGCCGGGTTGGGCGCCATCGTCGGGGGAGAGGAGGAAGACCTCTTTGCCGCCGGGGCCGGAGGCGATGACCATGCCTTCGCTGGTGCCGAATTTCATTTCGCGGGGGGCTAGGTTGGCGACGAGGACGACGAGGCGGCCGACGAGTTGCTCGGGTTCGTAGGCGGCTTTGATGCCGGCGAAAACCTGGCGGGTTTCGTCACCTCCGAGGCCGAGGGTGAGCTTGATTAGTTTTCGGGCGTCGGGGACTTCGTCGGCGGCGATAACGCGGGCGACGCGGAGGTCAACCTTGGCGAAGTCGTCGATCGTGATTTGGTCGGCGATGGGTTCGGCGGCCAGGGCGTCACCGGGATCATTGAAGGGTGATGGGGCGGTGGATGCGGCTGCTGCGGCTTCTTCTTTGCTATCTTCGATCATGGCTTCGAGTTGTTTCGGCTCGGCGCGTTGGAGCATGTGTTTGAATTTGGCGACGGGGGTTCCGGTGAGGGGGGTTTGGGATTGGTTCCAGGATGTGATGGGGTCGTTGAGGAGTTCGCTGGCTTTTTTGGCGAGGTTGGGAAGGACGGGGGCGAGGTAGACGGCGAGCTGGCGGAAGATATTGAGGGCGACGGTACAGACGTCCTGGAGTTGTTGGGCTTTGTCGGGGTCTTTGCGGAGTTCCCAGGGGGCGTTTGATTCGACGTAGGGATTGGCTTTGTCGGCGATATCGATGATGTGGCGCATGGCCTTGTTGAAATCGCCCGCTTCATAAGCGGCGGCGATGGTGTCGCCGAGACCGGCGGCTTCTTTGAAGAGGCCGTTGTCGTCCGGGTATTCGGTGGAGAGGCCGGTGTCCTTGATGAACTTGGCGGTGCGGCTGGCGAGGTTGACGACTTTCCCGACGAGGTCACCGTTGGCTTTGGCGAGGAACTCTTCGTGGTTGAGGTCGAGGTCGTCGATCTTGCTGGAAAGGCGGGTGGCGTAGTAGTAGCGGAGGAAGGCGGGGTCAAGGTGTTTGAGGTAGGTGGCGGCGCGTATGAAGGTGCCTTTTGATTTCGACATTTTTTCGCCATCGACAGTAAGGAAGCCGTGGATATGGACCTTTGTGGGGAGGTTGAACCCGGCGGTTTTGAGCATGGCGGGCCAGAAGAGGGTGTGGAAATACTGGATGTCCTTGCCGATGAAGTGATGGATTTCGGAATCGGGGTTTTTCCACCAGTCGTCGAGTGATTCGTTGTTGGCTTCGGCCCACTGTTTGGTGGATCCGATGTAACCGATGGGGGCATCGAACCACACGTACCAGTAGTTTCCGGGGCTATCGGGAATTTCGAAGCCAAAGTAGGGACCGGGGCGGGAGATGTCCCAGTCTTTCAGCGGTTCGTTGAGGAAGTAGTTTTTGAGGTAGTTGGCGCTTTCCGAGGGGAGTGAGCCGGACTGGGTCCACTCGTTGAGGAAGTCGTGGAGTTGTTCGATTTCGACGAATAGGTGGGTGGCTTTGCGGATTTCCGGAGCGGTGCCGGAGAGGGTGCTGACCGGGTTTTTGAGTTCTGCCGGGGTATAGGTGGCGGCGCAGACGCTGCAATTGTCGCCGGGTTGGTCGGTTGCGCCACAAACTGGGCAGGTGCCCCGGACGAAGCGATCGGCGAGGAAGGTGCCTTTATCGACATCGAAGAGTTGTTCGATTTCCTTTTCGACGATCATTCCGGCCCCGCGGAGGGACTGCCAAACTTGGCCGCAGATTTCGCGGTTTTCGTCGCTGTTGGTGCTGCCGTAGTTATCGAACTCGATACCGAAGCCGGTAAAATCGCGAAGGTGGGCTTCCTGCATTTCCGCGATGAGTTCTTCTTCGGGGCGTCCTTGCTGTTGGGCGCGGATCATGATGGCGGTGCCGTGGGTATCGTCGGCGCAGATGTAGATGCAGCGATTTCCCTGGAGTTTTTGGAAGCGGACCCAGATGTCGGTTTGGAGGTATTCGACGAGGTGACCGATGTGGATATGGTCGTTGGCGTAGGGGAGTGCGGAGGTGACGAGGATTTGGCGCATGGGCAAGGAGCTAGGAGCTAAAAGCTGGAACGATCAGGTGTATGAGATAGCAGATTGGTGGCAAGTATCAACTTGGATCGTTGGTAGTGGGGTGGTTCGCGCTTGAAAGCTATGGGGAGATTCGAGAGGGTGACGGGATGAGCAAGGGGTTTGCGTGTGCGGGGCTATGGGGATGGATGCTGGTGGGGTCCGTATTGGCGGACGATTGGCAGGCGCTGGTCGATTCTGAGGGGCGGGATATTGAGGCGCGGATATTGGGGGTGACGGGGGATACGGTATCGTTGATTCGGAAGTCGGACGGGCGTCGATTCGAGGTGCCCTTGAGCAAGTTTTCCGAGGAGAGCGGGGTGCTGATAGAGGAGTGGCAGGCGGAGGAAGCGGAGCGGGCGGAGCATGCCGCAGAGGACGAACTATCGAAGAAGCTTTATCCCCGGACGCGTCAGGAGATCAAGGATGGATTGCGAGAGATAGGGGGGCGTCAGAAACCGGGAGATATTGATTCGGCGCAGCACGAGACCATTACGGAATTGAATATTTACCGTTTTCTTTCCGGAGTGCCGTATGACGTGGAGGCAGATCCGACCTTGGTGGAGAATGCAACGGAGGCGGCGGAGGCTTGCGCGAAGGCGGGAGAACTGTCTCATGATTTGGGAAGCTACACTGACAAGTGCAACATCAGCACGCTTGGTGACATTGTGAAGACGCCTCGGCAATACATCAATGATCCAGGCGCGAACAATCGGGAGCGGCGAGGTCATCGTCGGTGGTGTTTGAATCCGCCTCTTCAGAAAACGGGGTTTGGTTCTGCGGGAAAGAAATATTCGGCGATGTGGGCGTTGGGAGGAGGGGGCGAGCGCAATGACGATCCTTGGGGGTATCCGGGGAGGGGATTTTTTCCGATCGAGCGGCTGCATGGGAACGGTTGGACGCTGTATTTGACGGAGAAGGCGCCGAACTCCAAGGAGTTGGAAGTGGAGGTGTATGAGATGAGCACGCGTCCCGAGGATTTGATAACGTGGGGGGACGAGGTGCCGGGGCGGGCATTGCCTGTCGATTATGTGTCGACCTATCAGAATGCGATCAATTTTGAGCCCGACGCGAAGCCGATTACGGAACGGGGGATTTATTACGTGCGAATCTCGGGGGGCGGGGTGCGGGAGCAATACCTCGTGGAGCTTTACTAGGGCGGCGTGCGAAGCCGATCAGTCGGCCTCTTTGACGATTTTTCCGCCGAGGGAGAGGATGCGGGCGTTGGCTTTGGCGTTTTCGGCTTCGGCGATTTGTTGATCTTGGACGTACATTTGGGAGAGGGATGTCCAGGCGAGGAGGTCGTTTGGTTTCAGGGTGGTGGCTTTGAGGCCGGCGCCGATGGCTTCTTTGACATCGCCGGTTTTTAGGAGGGCCATGCCGAGGGCGTGCCATCCGTCGAAGAAATCGGGGTCGAGCTCCGTGCAGCGGCGATACTTTATGATTGCGGCGTCGAGCTCGCCGATGGCGAGATCGCCATTGGCATCGTCGAAGAGTTCGTCTCTTTCCTGCATGGGAAAGGGGTTCGGAGTGGGCGGGCGTGGGGCCCGGGACATTGGCCTTAGCCGCCGGTTGTTTGGCCGGCGGAGAAGGTCACCGATTTTCCGGGATTGGCGTCTTGAATTTTTTGTTGGAACCAGCCTTGGAAGAGGGCGGCGCCATCGGCGGCGGCGAGGTATTGGGTGAGTTGTTGTTTCCCTTCCTGGGTTTCTTCATCGTCGGGGAGGGTGGTGCTCTCGACGTAGACGAGGAAGGGGTTGGCATTCGGGGGATCGACTTTGGCGATCTCGCCGGGTTTCAGTTTAGTGGCCTCGGTGACGAGGGCGAAGTCGCCGGGGCGATCTTTGGCCAGGGAGAAGGGGGGAATTTCTTCGACTTCGGCCTTGGCTTGGCGTGCCGCGGGGACGATTTTCTTTCCGGACTTGAGAGCCATTTCTATTTGATTGAGGACGACATCGGCCTCCTTGGAGAGGGCTTCCCGCGTCTTTTGCTCGGTGAGGACGTTTACGATATCTTCGCGGGCGTCCTTGAGTTCGAGGGGTTGGCCTTCGATGACTTCGAGGAGTTCGAAGACGTAGTAGCCTTTCGAGGTAGGGACGGGTTTGCTGATGGGTTTTGCGAGCGAGGCTTTGACGATTTCGCCCTGAAGGGCGTAGGCATCTTTCAGGTCCTCGGGAAACTCGGAGAGTGAGAAGGCGTCGGGGCGATGGATTTCGAGGCCTTGTTTCTTCGCGGCGTCCGTGAACGAAGCGCCTTCGGCGAGGAGGGTCACGAATTCGTGCACCTGCTGGCGCATTTCGTTTTCCTGCTTGAGGCGTTCTTCCGGGTCGACAGGGTTCGTGGTTTCGGGCTTCTCTGAATCATCGGACTTGGCGGTCTCGGATGCGCCTTCATCTGTTTCATTCTCGTCCGCGTTGGCGTCCGTTTCTTCGGTTTCCTCGACTTCTTCCTCTTCAAAGACGGGGCGAGGGAAATGGACGTATGCGATGCGACGTTTGGGATCGGAGAGGAAGGCTTGTTTGTTTTCGTCGTAGAACTTCTGAATCTCTTCGTCGGTGATTTCGATTTTGTCTTCGACGAGAGATTCGGGCAGGTCGACCCGGGCTACTTTGTACTGGGTGTAGGATTGTTTGAAGATTTGTTCTACTTCTTCGGGTGAAGCTTCAATGTTGGCACTAAAGAGCTCCTGGAGTTTTTCGTAGGTCAAAGCGTCACCGATGAGTTGTTCGAAATCGATTTGAGTGAAGCCGTTGGGGGTGAGGAGTCTTTCGACGAAGAGTTGATAGGCACGGGCGTCGTAGGCTCCCTGGGGCGAGAAGGGGGGCAATTCGCGGATGCGGCGTTGTATTTCTTCGCGGGAGGGGATGACGGCGAGTTTTTCTGCTTCGCGGCGGAGCACGGTCATATTGATGGCAAAGTCGGTGAGATCGCCATCGGCGCGTTGGCCGCGGAGGGATTCGGCGAACTGTTCCATGCCGAGCTGTCGAAGGATGCCGTAGGAGCGGGCGAGGCGTTGGGCGTTGCGGACGGTGTAGTTTTGGCCGTAGACGTTGAAGGCGGTTTCCGAGCCGGTGGTGGCGCCCGGGGGTTGATTGGTGTCGACTTTATTATAGAACCAGGCGAAGGCGACGATGATGATCGCGGCGACGACGATGAGGATCCATTTTTGCTGACGGCGAAGAGCGGCTAACATAGAGAAAAGTGGGTAGTGAAGAATTAAGGTGAGGCCCGGGGAGCGGGGATGAGAAAATACGGAGCGGGGGAGCGGGGTGCAAATGTTTTCTTCGGGCGCGTTGCGCCTGCAAAAAGTGGGAATGTGAAAGGTGTGGGAGAAGCGGAAGCTCAAGGGAGCGGCAGGCGGGGCGCCTGCCCTACAATCAAGGCAGGGGGGAGCGATCAGCCGCCGATGTGTTGTTCCATGGCGGCGTCGCGTTTCGCGCCGTGAGAGAGGGCTTCGGTGTAGTGTTTTTCGGCCTTGGCTTTAGAGGGGTTATCACCGCTGATGTAGAGGACGGAGAGGTTGAAGTGGGCTTCGGCGAAGGTGGGATCGATTTCGATGGCGCGGAGAAATTCCTGTTCGGCGCGGTCGCGCCAGCCTTTGTGATTGGCGATGAGTCCGAGGTATTGGTGGGCGTGGGCGCTATTGGGATTAACTTCGACAGCGCGGTTGAAGGCGGTCAGGGCGGCGTCGAAGTCCTGTTGTTGAAAGTGAAGGGTGCCGCTGGCGAGGAGTGACTTGGCATGAAAGGGGTCGAAGGTGAGGGCCTGGTCGAGGCATTGCCGGGCCTCGGGATATTTTTTCAGGTGGGTTTTGATGATGCCGAGGTTGCAGAGGTAGTAGGGATTCTTTTCGTCGAGATCGACGATTTGCTGGTAGAGGGTTTCGGCGTTGATGAAGTCGCCTTGTTCGAAGGCATTGGACGCGGCTTTGATTTTGCCGGCAATATTGGTGCGGGCGGCGGAGGGGTTTTCCTCGGGAGCGCGGGATGAAACGAGGGTGCCATGGAGGTCTGGGGAATCTGGATCGGGAGAAGAAGCGGCGGGGTTCGAGCCCAGGATGGCGAGTTCGGTGTCATTCAGGGCGACTTCGGCGCCGGTGAGTTCTTCGATTTGGGTCAGGAGAGTGGCGGAGGTATCTTCGAGTTTCGCGAGCTCGGCCATGACGAGTTCTTTTGCTTGCTGACGTCGTGCTTGTTGGCGAAGTTGGCGCAGGATGATATCGCGGAGCATCTGGTTTTCTTCTCGGGCGCGAGGATCGGAGATTCCGGCTTCGGCGGCGCTGGCGAGTTGGGTGGATACGTCCTGGAGGCGATCGGTGAGCGAGGTGATTTGGGAGCGATAGGTTTTGTTTTCGGCGCGTGCGATTTCGAGGTCTTGGGAAATGGTGGCGACCTGGTGTCGGAGTTGTTGGACCTCGGCGTTATCCTGGGCGATTTGGCCGGCGGAAGTTTGGGCGATATCGAGTTGGCGGCGAAGGTTGTCATTAAGGGCGACCATTCGTTGGATATCGACGGAGCCGCCGGTCTGGATTTTGCCGATGATGGTCGCCATTTGGTTGCGTTCGGCGATGAGTTGGCCGCGTTCTTCTTTGAGCAGGGCGACTTCTTTTTCGGATTGGTTGAGGGCGGCTGCGAGTTCGGCAGTTTTGCGACTGGCGGCTTCGAGATTGGCTTTGGCGACGGAGAGTTGGGCTTCGAGAATGGAGGCTTGTTCGCTGTTTGCGGGGGAGGAGGAGGCGCCGGCGTATTGGCGTTGGCCCTGGGTGACTTCCTGCTGGAGGGCGAGTTCGCGTTGTTGGGATTCGTAGAGCTGGGCCTGGGTATTTTGGAGACGGGCTTCTTTGAGTCGGAGTTCGTTGGAGAGGTTATCGCGTTCGCTTCCGATCTCATCGATACGGAGGCGGAGTTCGCGGAATTTGTTCTCGATGTGGTTGGTGGCGGAGTTGATGGAGTAGTCGCCTGGATTGACGGGTGGTGAGGAAGAGTTGGGGGAGGAGGGGATGCGTGCGACGACGTTAGGCGAGGCGGATTGTTGGGGGAGAGATTGAGTTGAGTAGCCGGGGGGCGATTCGTAGTGGGGGAGTGGGAGAGGATGGGTGTTTTGGGGCTGTACGGGTGGGGATTGGACGATGAGGGGTTGCGAGGATCGCGGTGGCGATTGGGGGCGGGAGGGAGATTGGGTACGAGGGAGGGCGGGGTTTTGGGAGTTTTCGAGCATGATCCCTTGTTCGCTTTGGGCGCGGCGTTGGACTTGGTCGATGTTATTGCGAAGTGATTTGCGCCGGTAGCTGACCATATGCGGGTTCCAATCGGGATAGGAGCGGGCGATGGTGTCGAAGATTTCGTTGGCGGCGGCGTATTTTTGGAAGGCACCGGTGAACTGGCTTTTTTGTTCGAACTCGGCCCCTTCGCGCATGAGCATATAGCCTTGGAGGTAGAGTTCGGCGGGATGGAGGTTGGTTTGCTGGGCGGCGGCGGGCGGGGGCGAGAAGACGAGCGGCAGCATCAGGGCGCCGAAAAGGGCGCAAAGCGAGAATGAGAGTGGCTGCAAACGGTTGTTCATGTGCGAGAGACCGGGGGGGGTGCTCGGGGGGGAGATTATACCCCAATGAGGGGAGCTTGTAAACGTTCGGGAAACTTGAATTTTAGAGGGTTTTTGAGGGATGAGAGGGGTGGGTGGGGAGATGGAGGAGAAGTGTCTATATCGTTTCGGAAATGGGGCGCAATTTTGTTGAAAGCGATCTTTAGTCTGGTAGTTTTTTGCACATCTGTGCCGTCTTTGTTAGACAATCAAGTGCTCGTCTTGAACCGGCTTTGGCAACCGGTCAACATCTGTTCCGTTCGACGGGCTTTTTCCCTTCTCTGTTTGGGACACTGTCAGGTGGTGCATACGGACGGTGAGAACAATTACAGCATGCACGACATGGATTCGTGGTTGGATCATTCGAAGGGGCAAAAGGAGGGTGAGACGGTCCATTCGGTGTCGATTTGTTTGAATGTGCCGCGAATCGTTGTGTTGACGTTTTTTGATCGATTGCCGAAGAAGGAAGTTAAGTTTACGCGGCACAATGTCTTTGAGCGGGACAAGTATATTTGTCAGTATTGTGGGCGAGCGTTTGAGGCGAAGGAGTTGAATTTGGATCACGTGGTGCCGCGGGACAAGGGGGGCAAGACCACTTGGGAGAACGTGGTTTGTTCGTGTATTCGTTGCAACAGCATGAAGGCGAACAAGCTGCCGCACGAGGTGAACATGTTTCCGTTACGGGAGCCACGGGCGCCGCGTTGGCGACCGTTTTTTACGATCGCGAAGGCGACGGCGGCGCACGACAGCTGGCGGCATTTTTTGAAGCTGGACCACCAGACGGTGGAAGTGAGTGATTAGCTTCGTCGGAGCCAGGACCGGTTCAATTCGCTCCGAGGAGGTTGAGGATCGGGGTGGGGTAGATGCCGAAGATGATGACGGCGGCGACGAGGAGGGTGGTGGTGACTTTGGCGGAGAGAGGGATGGGGATGGGTGAGGGATCGGCGGGATCGTTCCAATACATGGAGCGGATGATTTTGAGGTAGTAGTAGAAGCCGGCGGCGGCACCGATGATGGCGACGGCGAGGAGGATGAATTGTTGTTGTTCGATGGCGAGGAAGAAGACGAAGAACTTGCCAAAGAACCCGGCGGTGAGGGGGATGCCGGCGAGGCCGACGAGACCGATGAGGAGGGCGAAGGCGAGGAAGGGAGAGCGTTTTGAGAGTCCGTCGAATGCGGAAAGGTCTTCGGGACCGTCGGGGTCGTGGCTCCGGACGACGACGAAGACGAGGAAGCATAGCATCGTCATGAAGAGGTATGTGGCGAGGTAGAAGGAGACGGTGAGGGTTGAGGGGAGGGTATTGGAGTCGGGGGTGGCTGTGGTCCAGCAGGCGAGTGCCATCAGGGCGAAGCCGGCGTGGGATATGCTGGAGAAGGCGAGGAGGCGTTTGGCGTTGGATTGGGGGATGGCGCCGAGGTTTCCGTAGAGGATGGTAGCGGCAGCGATGATGGTGAGAATGATGAGGATTTTGGATTGAATGGCGGGCGTGGTGAGGAAGGGTTCGAGGACGCGGATGAGGACGATGAACCCGGCGGCTTTGGAGCCGACGGAGAGGAAGGCGGTGGTGGGGGTGGGGGCGCCTTGGTAGACGTCCGGTATCCAGATTTGGAAGGGGACGGCGCCGACTTTGAAGCCGAGGCCGACGAGGAGGAGCGCGATGGCGAAGAGAAGAGCCGTATTATTGACGGCGCCAGTTTCGAGGACGGCGGCGATATCGGCGAAGTTTGTTTTTCCGGTGAGGCCGAAGATCCACGTGATGCCGTAGACGAGGAAGCCAGTGGAGAGAGCGCCGAGGATGAGGTATTTCACACCGGCTTCGAGGGACCCCACGTTATGGCGCATGTATGCGACGAGGACGTAGAAGGTCATCGTCGTCAGTTCGAGTGCGACGAACATGCTGATGAGGTCGTTTGCGGAGGCCATCCACATGAGTCCGGCGCAGGCGAAGACGGGGAGGGAGAAGTATTCACCGAGCGCCGAGGAGGGGTCCTTTGCGTGGCCCGTGTATTTTTGAAGGATGGGGATGTAGGCGACCGAGATTATTGTGACGAGGATCGTGGCGAGGAGGGCGATCTGTTTGTAGAAGATAGCGAGACCATCGGCGGTGTAGAAGGACCAGAAGGGGCCGGTTTGATTGGCTGGGACTTGGACGAAGAACGAGGTGATGAAAATGATGGCGAGACCGGTGACGGCGCCCCATGCGACTTGTGAGCGATCGGCGTTGTTCGAGAAAGCCTCGACCATGAGGAGGAGGATTCCGAGAGCGACGACGGCGATTTCCAGGAAGTAAGCGGGCATGGGAAGGGGATCGATCAGGGCGTAATGGCGAGGAGTTGCGTGGTGGAATCGAGGAGGCGGAGGAGGAGGAAGGGGAGGCAGCCGGTAATGATGAGGGCGGCGATAAGGATGGTGACGGGGATGCGTTGGGAGAAGGTGAGATCGGCGGCGGTTATTTCCGGGTCGCCCTCTTCGGGAACGGGTTTATCGCCTTGGAAGACCGCACGGTAGGCCCGGAGCATGTAGATGGCGGAGATGAGGACCCCGAGGACGGCGAGGATGGTGGTGATTTGGAGAGCGCCGAGCGATTTGGAGGCGATGGGGAGGTCGACATAGTCTTTGAAGCCACCGAAGAAGACGAGGACTTCTGACGCGAAATTGGTGAAGCCGGGGAGGCCAATGGACGCGAAGGCACCGAGGGCGAAGGTGAAGGCGAGGACGGGAGCGGATTTACCGAGACCGCCGAGCCGGCCGAACTCGAGGGTGCCGGTGGACTCGCGGAGCTTGGACGCGAGTCCGAAGAGGAGGGCGATGGAGAGGCCGTGGGCGAACATGAGGAGGACGGCGCCATTTAGACCGATGGTATTGAGGCTGAAGACGCCGAGGAAGAGGTATCCCATGTGCATGACGCTGGAGTTGCCGAGCATGTGGTCGAGGCGGCGCGAGGCGATCGTGACGAGACCGACGTAGAGGATGTTTCCGAGGAGGAGAATGCAGGCGAGATTGGTCCAGGCTTGGGCCCCTTCCGGGAGCATGGGGACGGCGACTCGTATGAGGCCATAGAGGCCGAATTTTTTGAGGACGCCGGCGTGGAGCATGGCGGTGGGCGTGGGGGCGGAGGCGTAGGCGGGTGCGGCCCAAGAATGGAGGGGGAAGAGGGACACGAGGGTTCCGAAGCCGAGGAGGAGGGGGAGGAAGACCCATTTTTGGATTTCGGGCGAGATCGACTGGGAGGCGGTCTGGAGGGAATCGAAACTGAAGGAAGAAGAGCCGGAGGTGATGAAGAGGGCGAGGAGACCGGCGAGGAGGACGAGGGAGCCGAGGCCGAGGTAGATGGTGATTTTCCAGGCGACGCGTTTGTTATCGCCGCTACCCCAGATTCCGATCATGAGGAAAGTGGGGATAAGGGCGAGTTCGTGGAAGGCGTAGAAGAAGAAGAGATCGGTGGAGAGGAAGGCACCGAGGGCGCCGGCGGAGATGAGGAGTGAGGAGACGTGGAAGAGTTTGTTGTCGTCCTTATCTGCCGGGCTCATCCATACGGCGCATAGTGTGACGATGGTGGTGAGGAGCAGGAGGATGATCGTGATTCCATCGGCGCCGACGGAGAAGGCGAGTTCGGGTTTTGAGAGGATCGGAAAGGAGCCGGCGAGTTGGTAGCCTGCGACGGCGGGATCGAACTGGGCCCAGGCTACGAAGGCGAAGAGGAGATTGATGGCGGCGGCGGCGAGGGCGGTTTTCTTCGCGGGCGTGCCGATCCCGACCATCGCGATGGCGGCGAGGATGGGGACGAAGATGATGGCGGTGAGGATGGTCACAATGGAGGTTGGTATTGAAGCGGGCCTATGAGCGGCTAAAGAGGGTGAGGTAAATGACGACGATGATGCCGAAGCCGAAGAGGAAAGCGTATCCTTGGAGGTTGCCTACTTGGAGTCGGCGGAGCATCGAGCCGGCGGAGGAAGTGATCTTGGCGGAGCCGCGGACGGCGAGGCCGTCTATGAGGATTTGATCGATGGACTTGGCGACATAGGCGAGGCCATTGGTGCCGAAGCGGACGAGGAGGTCGTAAAAGTTGTCGATATAGAAGCGATTGGCGAAGAGGGGGATGTGGAGCGGGTCTTTGTTTTTGTGGCGGTAAATGAGGTATGAGGAACCGATGCCGAGGAGGAAGGCGGCGATGGAGGCGTAGAGAATGAAGGGATGGCTATGCGCGGGAGGAGCCGGATGTAGGATTTTTAGCGGGCCCCAGAACATTTTGTAGGCGCCGAAGAGGGCGAAGACCGAGAGGATGCAGATGGGAATCCACATTACGGGGGGGACTTCTTTGGCGTCTTCGGAGGCGTGATCTCTGGGTTTGCCGAAGAAGGCCACGGTGAAGAGGCGGCCCATGTAGAAGGCGGTGAGGAAAGCAACGGCGAGGCCGATGGAGAAGAGGGCGACGCTGCCGTGTTTGTCGAGGGCGGCGTGGAGGATGTGTTCCTTGCTCCAGAAGCCGCTTGTGAGCGGGCAGGCAGTGAGGGCGAGGGTGCCGCAGAGGAATGCGAAGGTGGTGATGGGGAGTTTTTTGCGGAGGCCGCCCATTTTCCAGATATTTTGTTCGTGATGGCAGGCGTAGATGACGGCACCGGAGCTGAGGAAGAGGAGGGATTTGAAGAAGGCGTGGGTGTATAGGTGGAACATGCCTGCCTCGGGATTGTGAACGCCAACGGCGAGGACCATGTACCCGAGTTGCGAGAGGGTGGAGTAGGCGAGGACGCGTTTGATGTCGTCCTGTTGGATCGCCATGAGAGCGGCGAGGAGGCAGGTGATCGCGCCGATCCAGGCGATGAAGATGCCGGCATTGGAGAATTCGATGAGGAAGAAGGTCCGGGCGAGCATGTAGACGCCGGCGGCGACCATGGTGGCGGCGTGGATAAGGGCGGAGACGGGGGTGGGGCCTTCCATGGCGTCGGGGAGCCAGACGTGGAGGGGGATTTGGGCGGATTTGCCGACGGCGCCGGCGAAGATGCAGAGGGTGGCGGTGGTGAGGATGTGTTTGCCGATGCCTCCGGGCAGGGCGGCCTCGATATCTTCGAAGTAGACGGAGCCGGTGAGGCCCCAGACGAGGAGGATACCGACCATGAAACCGAAGTCGCCGATGCGATTGACGATGAAGGCTTTCTTGGCGGCTTCGGCGGCGGAATTTTTTTCGAACCAGTGGCCGATTAGGATGTAGGAACTGACGCCGACGAGTTCCCAGAAGATGAACATCATGACGAAGTTGTCGGCGAGGACGATGCCGGTCATGGAGAACATGAAGAGGGAGAGACCCGCGAAGTATCGGGATTTTCCTTCATCGGTTTTCATGTAGCCGAGGGAGAATACGTGGACGGCCGTACCGACGGCGGTGACGATGAACATCATACCCTGGCTTAGCTTATCGACGATGAGACCGAGGGAGATCGTGAAGGAATCGCCGACTTTGATCCATTCGAAGGACGAGGTGGCGACGGTATCCTGGGCGAGGAGCCAGATGGTGAGGGCGAGCGTTGTGGCGGCGGAAGCGACGGAGATGAGGGCGGAGAGGGAGGCATTGCGGTGCGTCACCAGTGTGATAATCACGGCGGAGGCGAGGGGGAGCAGGAGGATGATCCAGGGGACGCTGAGCATCGAAACGATGAATTAGGAATTAGGAATTAGGAATGAAACCATCAGCCTTTCATGCTGGTGAGTTGTTGGACGTCAGTGGTTTGACGGGCGCGGAAGACGGCGACAATGATGGCGAGGCCCACGGCAACTTCGGCGGCGGCGACGGTGATAATGAAGAAGACGAGGACCTGCCCGTGGTAGTTGGGGAGTCCTTCGGGGGTGAGATTGAAGCGTGAGAAGGCCACGAGGGCGACACTGGCGGCGCTGAGCATGAGTTCGAGGCACATGAAGATCACGATCACGTTTCGGCGCAGGAGGACCCCGGCGAAACCGATGGTGAAGAGGGCGCCGCTGACCATGAGGTAATGATTTAGCGTGATCATGGTGTTGTTTTAGCGGACCTCCCTTCTACTGAGGACGACGACGCCGATCGTGGCGACAAGGAGGAGGACGGCGACGACCTGGAGGGGGTAGTTGAAGTCGCGGAAGATGGTGAGGCCGAGTTGGGTCACGTCGCTGACTTTTTCGCCGGCGTCATTGGTTACCTGGGCCATGGCAGGTATGGGTTCCTTGCCCTCCTCAAACTTGTTAAGAACGGAGGCGAACTGGATGAAGAAGAAGACGACAACGATGACGCCGCCGGCGATTCCGAGGAGGTTGTATTTGCGTTCCTTTTCATACTTGATGTCGAGCAGCATGATAATGAAGAGGAAGAGGACCATGATGGCCCCGGCGTAGACGAGGATTTGGACGATGCCGATGAAGTAGGCGTTGAGGGAGATGAAGAGGGCGGCGAGCCCGATGAAGGAGATGACCATCGAGAAGGCGCAGACGACGGGATTGCGGTTCACGACGACGCCGATTCCGCCGAGGAGCGAAATTGCAGCAAACAAGTAGAATAGAGTGGGAGGCATCGGGGTGTGGTCTGGCGTGCTGCTACTTCAGCTCGTTCCATTTGTTGACGAGCCCGGTGCGGACTCCGCCGATCTCGTAGAGTTTTTCTTTGTCGTGGACCATTTCTTCGCGGGTGAGTCCGGTGATGGCGTAGTCTTTGCGCAGGAAGATCGCTTGTTCGGGGCAGACTTCCTCGCAGAGACCGCAGTAGATGCAGCGGATCATGTCGATATCGAATTCCTGGGGTCGTTTCTCGACCTTGGCCCATTTGTCTTCGGTGGGGATTTCCTCGGGGATGATTGTGATGGCGCGCGGGGGGCAGATGAACTCGCAGAGTTGGCAGGAGACGCAGCGTTCTTTGCCGTGTTCATCGGTGACGAGCGCGGGAGCGCCCCGAAAGTGTTCGGGAAGTTCGTCATCCCATTTTTCTTCGGGATATTGCATGGTCACCTTGGATTTGCCCTGAATGGAGCGCAGGAAGTGGGCGAAGGTGATACGGAGGCCCTTGATCAGCGTCGGGAAGAAGAGTCTTTCCGAGATCGTGAGTTTGGGGCGTTTGACGACGAGGGCCATGGGATAGAAGTGAGGGTCAGCTGCGATTGAAGAACCAGATGATGAGGGCGGTGAGGAAGATATTAACGAGGGCGACCTCGAAGAAGACTTTCCAGCCGAGGTCCATGAGTTTGTCGTAGCGGAAGCGGGGGATCGTCCAGCGGACGAAGATGAAGAAGATGATAAAGACGACGATTTTGGCGAGGAAGCAGGCGATGTGGAGCAGGCCGAGCCAGAAGGGTGTGTTTCCGGCTTCGTAGGCGAGACCGAGGTAGGGGGCGAAGGGGATGGACCAGCCGCCGAAGAAGAGCGTCACGATGAGGCCGGAGCCAACGATCATGGCGGCGTATTCACCCATGAAGAAGAGGGCGAACTTCATGGAGGAGTATTCGGTGTGGTAGCCGGCGACGAGTTCGGTTTCGCATTCGGGGAGGTCAAAGGGAGTGCGATTGGTTTCTGCGAAGATGGATGTGGTAAAGATGAGGAAGGAGATAAAGATGGGGATGAGGAGGACCCAGCGTTCGAGGGTCCAGCCTTCGCCCCACATGGGGAGCATGAGCCAGCCGTTGGCGTCCTGGAATTGGACGATATTGACGAGGTTGAGTTGGCTGTAGATGAGGAGGAGGGGGACGAGAGAGAGGCCGAGGGAGAGTTCGTAGGAGATCATTTGGCTGGTGGAGCGGACGCCACCGAAGAACGCGTATTTGGAATTGGAGGCCCAACCGGCGAGGACGATGCCGTAGACGCCGAGGGAGGCGATTGCGAAGATGAAGAGGGGGCCGGCGTTGAGATTGGCGATGACCATGGGGATAGGCGTTTCGATGCCGAGGAATCCGAGGTCGAGTTCGCTGCCGAAGGGGAGGACGGCGCAGGTGAGGAGGGCGGGGATGAGGACGAGAGCGGGGGCGAGCCAGTAGAAGCCTTTATTGACGTGATTGGGGGTGAAATCTTCTTTGAGGAGGAACTTGATGCCATCGGCCATGGGTTGGAAGAGGCCAGCGAAGCGAGGGTCTTTTTTGGCGCCGAAGAGGGTGAGGGGTGGGCCGACGCGATTGGGGCCGACGCGATCCTGGATGGCGGCGCTGACGCGGCGTTCCGCGTAGACGGAATAGGCCACCATGACCATGACGATCGCGAGGGCGAAGACGATGATCTTGATGAGGCTAGCGATGATGAAGGGCCAGTCCAAGGCTACGCAGTTATTGGTTAATAGTTGTTAGTTGTTGGTTTGGAATTCACCCGACGATGAGGCCGGAAGCGATGCGTTCTTTTTCTCGCTCAAGGAGCGGGATCGTTTTGTCGGTTTCGATCAGTGGGATGCCGAGGTCGCCGATCTTGGCGAGGGAGAGGCCATCGAAGGCGGCGATTTCGTTGGCCATCAGTTTGAAAAGGTCTTCGATAGTGTAGATGCCGTTTTCGCCTTTGGCGGCTTGGATGATATCTCGGAGGATTTCCCAGACTTCGAGGACCTGGCCGGGGGCATCGATGGCCTTGTTGAGGCGCTGGAGACGGCCGGTGACGTTGATCATGCTGCCGCGTTTTTCGGCGAACCCGGCGAAGGGGAGGACAACATCGGCGGCGCTGGCGGTGGAATTGGCGAGGAGATGGATGGCTATGAGGGAATCGAGGCTTTCGAGAGCCTCTTTTGTGAAACCTTGATTGAGGAGATTTTCTTCGATGACGATGAGTGCTTTGACGGATCCTTCATTGACCTTGCTGCGGACGGTATCGAGTTGATTTTCCGTTTTGTCGCCGAGGATGATTTTGGCGCCGTTGGTGTTGGGATTTTTATCGGCGGCGGAGAGATAATCGTCGTCTTCGCCTATGCGCGGGACTGTGGCGATTAGATCGATATCGAAAGCTTTGGCGAAGCGTTTGACCATGTAGAGTTCTTCGTTGGTCAGGCGGGCGGAGGCGACGATGGCGATTTCGCCGCTCTCGTGATCAGTTATTGCCTGTGCGGCGTGGGCGATGGCCTCTTTCCAAGTGACGTTCTGGTGGGTGGAGGCCTCCGGCCGACGCAGCATCGGTTCGGTCAGGCGCGCTTCGCTGTGGAGGTAGTGGAAGTTGAGGCGTCCGCGGTCGCACATCCACGTGGAATTGACGTCGTTGTTTTCCCTTGGGGTTTGGCGATAGATTTCTGTTTCTCGACTTCCGATGACTGTGTTGCAGCCGCGTCCGCAATCGGTGCAGAAGCTTTTTGTTTCCTTTAGGAACCAGACGCGCATCTGGAAGCGGAAGTCGTTTGAGGTGAGGGCCCCGACGGGGCAGATATCGACCGTATTAAGAGAGTAGTTGTTTGCGAGTTCTTGGCCCGGGTGAACGGTGAGGGTGGTATGGCTGCCACGATCGGTGAAACCGAGGACCGGATCGTCGACGATTTCGTCGCAGAAGCGGATGCAGCGTGAGCACATGATGCACCGTTCGTCGTCGAGGCGGATGCGTGGTCCGATGTCTACGTTTTTGGGTTTCTTGACCTTCTCTTCGCGGAAGCGGGAACCGCCGTGGCCGTGTTCGACACTGAATTCTTGAAGGCTGCATTCTCCGGCTTGATCGCAAATGGGGCAATCGAGCGGGTGATTGATGAGGAGGAGTTCCATGACTCCTTCGCGACACATTTTGGTGAGGTCGCTATCGGTGCGGATGCCCATGTTCGGAGCGATGGTATTGGCGCAGGCGATAGCGGGACGGGGCATCCATTGGATATCCTGATGGCCGTCTTCGTCCAGTTCAGGTTCGGCACCGGGTGCGAGGCGCGGAGGCATGCCCATTTCGACAAGGCACATGCGGCAGTTTCCGGGCGAGGTGAGCTTGGGGTGGTAGCAATAATGGGGGACGTCGACGCCGATCTGGCGGCAGGCCTCGATCATGCGTGTGCCTTTCGGAAACTGGTGCCAGTCTCCATTGATTTGGACGTCTACCAAATCTGTTTTCTTTTCTTCGCTCATTTCAGGCCGGCGGCGGCGAGTTCTGATTCGGGGCTCACGAGTTCGCCGGAGTTGTCGGGGTTGGTGGCGGCGACGAGTTCGTCTTTAAATTTTTCGATGAATGATTCGGTGGGCCAGGAGCAGGCTTCGCCGAAGGCGCAAATGGTGCGGCCGTCGATATTTTTTGCAACGGAGTAGAGGGTATCGATGTCGTCGGGACTGGCTTGTCCGTTCACGACGCGGTCGGTGACTTTCTTCATCCAGAGCGAGCCTTCGCGGCAGGGGGTGCATTGGCCGCAGGATTCGTGGGCGTAAAAGGTGTTGATGTTATTGAGGACCCATTCGATGGGGCGCGAGTCGTCAATGACGATGACCCCGCCCGAGCCGGCCATGGAGCCGCAGGCGGCGAGGGTATCGAAGTCCATGGGGATGTCTTCGAGGCCGATTTCGACGTCTTCGTCGCCTTGTTTGATCTTGTAGGTTTCACCGGCGCGAAGCACCTTGGCGGACGAGCCGCCGGGGATGACCGCTTTTAGTTTGCGTCCTTTTTTGAGTCCGCCGCAGAGGTCGTTGATGACCTCGCCCATGGTGACCGAGCCGACTTCGACTTCGAAGTAGCCGGGTTCCTGGACATCGCCGCTGACGCAGAGGATGCGGGTGCCGGTGTTGCGTGGTTTGCCGAGCTTGGCGTATTCGTCACCGCCCATTTCCATGATGTGTTTCACGTCGCAAAGGGATTCGACGTTGTTGACGATGGTCGGGCACATGTAGAGGCCGAGGGCGGCGGGGAAGTAAGGAGGTTTGATGCGGGGGTAGGGGCGTTTGCCTTCGAGCGATTCAATGAGGCCGGTTTCTTCACCGCAGATGTAGGCGCCGGCACCGCGATGGACATAGATTTGGAGGTCGAAGCCGGAGTCGAGGATGTTATCACCGAGGAAACCGTGGTCATGAGCTTCGGCGATGGCTTGTTCGAGAATTTCCGCTCCTTCCGGAAACTCTTCGCGGATGTAAATGTAAGCCGTGTTTGCTCCAACGGCGAAGCAGGAGATGATCATGCCCTCGACGAGCTGATGGGGGTCCTGATGGATGATGTATCGGTCTTTAAAGGTGCCGGGCTCTGATTCGTCGGCGTTGCAGATGAGGTAGACAGGTTTTTCGTTATTGGGGGGGATGAAGCCCCATTTCACACCGGTGGGGAATCCTGCGCCGCCGCGGCCGCGAAGACCGGACTTTTTCACCTCTTCGGTGATTTCCGCGGGCTTCATTTTGAGAGCCTTTTTGAGCTGTTTGTATCCGTCCTCTTTGAGGAAGGTTTCGATGGAAGGGTCCCAGCCTTCGCGATCGACGTTTTTGAACACGAGGCGGTATTCCCGTTCGTGGGGTTCTTTGCCTTCGATGTATTTTATTTTCTTTTTACCCATGTTGGGGTGCGATAGTGGGGCGGTTACTTGTAATTCTCAAGGAAGGCGGCGGTTTTGGCGGGGTCGACCGCTTCGTGGAAGTCGTCGTTGACCATGCAAACGGGGCCGGTGCCACAGGAGGCGAGGCATTCGGCGAACTCGATGCTGTATTTCCCGTCTTTACTGACGGCGATGGGATCGTGGTGGGAGGTTTCGGAGCGATCGATTCCGGTTTCTTTGCAGAGGGACTCCATGAGTTCATAGGAACCGGCCATGGCGCAGGAGAGGGTGCGGCAGACGCGGATGTGGTATTTGCCGGGGGCTTTCTGGCGGAAGCCGGGATAGAAAGTGACGACTTCGAGGACTTTGATGGGTTCGAGTTCGAGTTTATTCGCGGTCCACTCGACGGCTTCCTCGGTGATGTAGCGGAAGTGATGTTGCAGGGCGTGAAGAACCGGCAGCACGGCGCTGCGTTTGCTCACGGGGTAGTGCGTGATGCGCTCGTCGATTTCTTTTTCCAGTTCTGCGGGGACGTCCATGCGGAGCCTTGTTTAGTCGGTAGTGGGTAGTGTTTTGAGGTCAGCGGTCACACTCTCCCATTACGAAGTCGAGGGAGCCGAGGATGGCGACGACATCGCTGATCATGTGACCGGGGAGCATGTGGGGGAGGATACTGAGGTTGACGAAGGAGGGGCTGCGGATTTTGAGGCGATGGGGGACTCCGCCGCCTTTACTATTGATATAGAAACCGAGTTCGCCCTTGGGATTTTCCGCGCCGAAATAGACTTCACCTTCGGGGGCGTCGATTCCTTGGGTAGAGACGATGAAGTGGTGGATGAGTTCCTCCATTTTCATGAGGACTTTTTCTTTATCGGGGAGTGTGCTTTTTGGATCGACGACGTTGATGGGGCCGGAGGGGAGTTTGTCGATGACCTGACGAAGGATGCTTACGCTTTGGCGAATTTCCTCCATACGGACGAGGTAGCGGTCGTAGGAATCGCCGGTGGCGCCGATGGGGACTTCGAAATCGTATTGGTCGTAGTCGAGATAGGGATGGGCTTTGCGGAGGTCGTGATCGACGCCGGAGCCGCGGAGGTTTGGTCCGCTGAGGCCGTAGGCGATGGCGTCTTCTTTGCTGATGAAGCCGATGTCCTTGGTGCGTTCGACGAAGATGCGGTTGCGGGTGAGTAGGCGATCGACCTCGTCGATGCAGGGGACGACTTCATTGAGGAATTTTTCGACGCGGGCGATGAAGCCGTCGGGGAGGTCGCGGGTTTGGCCGCCGACGCGGGTGAAGGAGGTGGTGAAGCGGGCGCCGGTGAGTTGTTCGGAGAGGTTATAGACGGTTTCGCGCTGGGTGAAGGTGTAGAGGAAGACCGTCATGGCGCCGACGTCCATGGCGTAGCAGCCGATGCCGAGGAGGTGGGCGGAGATGCGGGCGAGTTCGCAGCAGATGACGCGGATGGCTTTGCCGCGGGGCGGCAGTTCCCAGCCCATGAGTTTTTCGACGGCGAGGGCGTATGCGACGTTATTGGCGAGGGGGGCGAGGTAGTCGAGGCGATCGGTGTAGGGGACGAACTGGTTGTAGTGCATGTTTTCGGCGATTTTTTCATCACCGCGATGCAGGTAACCGATTTCGGGGGTGGCCTTGACGATGGTTTCGCCGTCGAGTTCGAGGACCAAGCGAAGGACACCGTGGGTGGCGGGGTGAGAGGGGCCCATGTTGAGGACCAACTTTTCTCCGACGATATCCTCGGTGGTTTGTTGGTATTCGTCGGCGCTGAGCGCGGCTTTGGCGGCGGTATCGGGCGCTTCGAAGTCCTGGACCGTTTTCGGCATTTGGCCTGTAAAAATCAGGGAAAAATGGGGCGTCGGAGAGGGGCCGACACCGTTCTTGGGAGTATCACTGGTGGGGAGAAGCGGGGCAAGTCGAATTTGTGAAAAATTTCACAAGCTCAGCGGGAAGGCTTGAATGGGGAGGGTGGAACCCATCTCAGTCATCCTGAACGGGGCCGCTGCCAATGAATGAGAGGTAAGAGTGCGACTTCGTCGGCGGAGAAGGGAGGCAGCCCTACGGGGAACAAATCTTTGAGCGCCAAGCGTTGTTGGCGCTTGCTTAGGGGTTTCAACCCGTGCGCTCGTGCCGTCTAGCCTGACACTCAAAGACTTGTTCCGGCACCATCCAGTATTAATGAGATGGGTTCTAGCGTTTTGGGGGTTGCTCGCTATGCTTTGGGTATGAGTGAGCAGAAGGAAGGGGAGAAGGAGGACCGGAGCGCGGGGAAGTCGGTGGTGATGTTGGTTTTGATGGCGCTTTCGGTGGCGTATCTCCTGAATCCGGGCATGGGGATACTAGCGGAGATACCGGATAATTTGCCTGTGGTTGGGAATTTGGATGAGGCGGGGGCGACGGCGCTGTTGATTGCGTGTTTGGCGTATTTTGGGATCGATATTACGCGGATTCTGGGGCGAAAGCGCCAGCAGCATGCGAAGGAGAAGGAGGCGACGGTCACGAAGGTGACGGATGCGGGGGAGTGAGGGGATGTGTCGAGGCAACTCTGGGGTGCTGACAATACTGGCTGGGAATGGCCTAACTATTCTGGCGCGGGCGATGGAAGGTCTATTTTGATGACGAAATCGTCAGATTTCGAGTTTAGCTGTTTACCATCAAATTCACCTCCATCATCTGAAAAATTTATTCCCCAGCTGTAGATGACTTTTGTGTGAGGCAAATATTGGATGTTTCCACCACTAAATTGGTCGAGCGGTATAGAGTCTATGAAACCCGGAACGAGGGCGTCTAAGCTTTCGGGCAAACTCTCGTGTTTTAGACGATAGCGTTCGATTGCGGCACGGGTGCGAATCATGTCGTGAGAGACCAAAGTGAGTGCGAAGCGATCAAGTATATCGTCGTAATGAATGAGGGAAATCAGTAGAAGGATTTCGCCGTAGGCATTTCCCGAAATCCATATTTTCCAGTGCTTTTCGGAGTTTGCGTCCAATTCCTTCGAGATTTCGCGGGTGGAAAGGTGACGCGCTTTTTGTGAGTCTTCTGTCAGCTGGCGCATGGCCGCGGCGTGTCGCTTCAGTGTTCTATTTGGCTTAAAGAGAAGAATGTTCTTTGGTGGGAGTCTTGAGGAGTTCTCGTCGGACGGCAGAAGATCTTCGAGATGGAACTTTCCGGAATTGTAGGCATCTACCCCCGATCGAAAGATTTGATGTTCGACTCTGAAGCTGTCGGCAAATTTTCGAGATGAGTAGGAGATGGAATCGAGTTCATCGCATAGGAAGGCGAGTTCCGTATCGATTAGGTTTGAATGTTTGAAGATATTGAGGACAGCGTGCTGTCCGATTGCCGCAGTTGTTATTGCGGTAAGTTGATGAATCAGTCCGCCTTCCGCTGCCAAGAGAAGACTTCCGAATTTCATGCTTGTTATCGCGTCAGAGATCGCTTCTTCACGGCTGCCGTTTCTCAAATTGAGCATCGAGCGAACACGTAGCAGTTTGGCGATATCGATCCAGTTGCTCGCGTAATCAAAGTCAGCCTCAATAGTGGGTTCGAAGGTATCCTGCCACTCAGCTAGATGAGTTGCCTTTTCAAAGGATCGAATGGCTTTGCTATTTCGATTTAGTAGTCGTTGTACAAAAGTCTCATCCCATTCTTCATCGCCCGATGTCATTTTTCGTGCCCGGTCTAGGTCCTCGGTGCTGTCGTTCGGCCCTTTGTATAGATGTAGCCTCTTCAGTTTTGGAAATGGATTTTGGGACGGGTCTACGTTTCGCTTAATTGGGAGAAGATCGTCATCGGAGTGCGGCGGATCGAGGCCGAGAAGAGTAGCGCCAACAACCACTAGGGCCGTGGCGAGCGCCGCGGCAGCAATTTTTAGTAGTGTCTTTAGGCTTTCGGGAATGGGCATCACAAGATTCTTACTCGAATGTGTGGGAGGTAGGCAGGTCTATTGTTTCGAAGTGTGGGTGCTTGAGAGGATCATCACCATTGGTAGCGAAATTTTGGCTTGGGGGGTTGATGGGCGGGGTTCGTTCGGGTCAAATTGCCCTAGGTTATAATGGTATGAAAACTGGAACTTGTGTTGGGGGGATCGTCTGATCGGTATTTGGCTCCTACTAGCCCCGTATAATGGATCGGTCTTGATGAATAGGACGAGGGGAGCCACCTTGGGGTGGAGACATGAATCGGCGTGAATTTTTGTATCGGGGTGCTGTGGGCGGGGTGGTTTTGGCGGTGGAGCCCTGGGTGGTGACGGCGGCGGAGGCGGCGGGGATTCGGGAGCGGTTTCCGGGTTTGGCGGATGCGGTGTTGGAGAAGGCGACGGGGATGGGGGCGTCGTTTGCGGATTTTCACGTGATGCAGACGGAGAGCGAGCGGGTGTGGGCGCGGGAGGAGATGGTGCAGGGGGTGAGTGCAGGGTCGTCGCTGGGGTGTTCCGTTCGGGTCTTGGTGGATGGGGCATGGGGATTTGCGGCGGGGACGGATGTGACCGAGGGGACGTCGCTTGCCTTGGTGGATCGGGCGGTGGCCTTGGCGAAGGAGCAGGCGGGCTGGATGGAGGCGAAGGTGGAGATTGAGACGTTACCGGCGCATGTGGATCGTTGGGAGATGTCGGTGGCCGAGGATCCTTTTGCGGTGCCGGTGGAGGACAAGGCGGCGCATTTGTTGGCGATCAACGAACGGGCGGGGGCGAAAGGGGCGAGTTTTTGTCAATCGTCGCTGACGGCGGTGCGTGAGCGCAAGTGGTTGGCGAATTCGTTCGGGAGCCGGATTGAGCAGTCGCGGTTGCGGGTGCATCCGCGTTTCAGTGTGACGGTGGTGGATGGAAAGAAGGGTGGTTTTGCGTCGCGCGCGAGTTTAGCGCCGCCGCGGGCGGCGGGGTATGAGTATGTGATTTCTGATGGATTCACGGGCGATGTCGATTTGGCGGCGGAGCAGGCGGCGGAGAAGTTAAAGGCGCCGTCGGTTAAACCGGGGGAGAAGGATTTGGTAATTGCGCCGTCTAACCTGTGGCTGACGATTCATGAGACGGTGGGGCATCCGACGGAATTGGACCGGGCCCTGGGGTATGAGGCGAATTTTGCGGGAACCTCGTTTTGTACGCCGGACAAACTGGATGATCTACAATACGCGAGTGAGATTGTCACGATGCGGGGGGACCGGACGGCGGAGGGCGGGCTTTCGACGATCGGTTATGACGACGACGGCGTGAGGACGGCGGGCAGGGAGTTCAATATCATTGATGAGGGGGTGTTTCGGAATTTTCAGATGGCCTTGGGGCAGGCGCAACGGATCAGGCGCGAGGAGTCGAACGGGTGTGCGTACGCTGACGGATATGATTCGTTTCCGATTCAGCGGATGCCCAACATTTCGCTACAACCGGGAGCGGACGACGGGGTGACGGCGGACGATTTGATCGCGGGAGTGGAGGATGGTTTGTATGTCGTGGGGAACGGGAGCTGGAGCATTGATCAGCAGCGATACAATTTTCAGTTCACAGGGCAGGTGTTTCATCGGATTCGGAATGGGAAGCTGGACGGGATGGTAAAGGATGCGGCTTACCAGGGGAATTCGGTATCGTTTTGGAATGCGTGTGATGGTTTGGGGGGAGCGGGGACGTATGAATTGGGGGGGGCATTTAATTGTGGGAAGGGGCAGCCGGGGCAGGTTGCGCCGGTGTCGCATGGGGCGGTCCCGGCGAGGTTTCGGCGAGTAAATATTTTGAACACGGTGGATGAAGCGGGTGACGAAGTGGCGGGGAATTGTGATTGCAGTGGAGGGCGGGATCGATGGGCTTGACGGAGAGTGATGCGAGAGACCTAAGTGCGCGCGTGCTGGGGATGTGCGATGCGGACGAGGCCACGGTATCGGTGGGTCATGCGGATCGTTTGAACGTGCGGTTTGCGAACAACGACGTCACCACGAACGGATCGGTAGAGTCGGTTAGCGTGCATTTGACCGTGAGTTATGGGAAGCGTTCGGCGTCGATCACGGTGACGGAAACGGGAACGAAAGCTTTGGAGGATGCGGTTGAGACCGTGCAGGCGATGGCGAAGTTGGCGCCGGAGAATCCGGAGCATATGCCCTTGTCGGGGCCGCGGGAATTTGCCGAGGCGAAGACCTATGTGGTGCGGACGGCGGAGGCGGGGGCGCCTGAGATGATGGCGTGGGTGCGGCCGGTGGTGGAGCGGGCTCGGAATGCCGGCGTGACCGGGGCGGGATTCATTGAGCGGGGCGTGCGGGCGGGGGCTTTGGCGAACAGTGCTGGTTTGTTTGCGTATGACCGGGCGACGAGCGTGAGCTTTTCGATGACGGCGCGGACGCGCGAAGGCAAGGGGTCGGGCTGGGCGAGCACGCAGGTGACGGATGCGGGGGAACTGGATTTGGAGCCGGTGGGTTGGCGGGCGATTGAGAAGGCGATGGCCTCAAGTGAGCCGGCATCGATGGAGGCGGGCCGGGTGACGGTGGTCTTGGAGCCGGCGGCGGTACGAGACTTGGTGAGTTTGCTGTCTTGGGGATTGACGCGTCGGCCGGTGGATGAGGGGCGGAGTTTTTTGAATGAGCTGGCGGGGGATGAGGCTCCCCTGGGGAAGGAATTGTTCGGGTCGAAGGCGACGATTTACTCAGACCCGCTGGACCGGCGTGTGCCGTGCGCGACGCATGTGGGGGGGGTGCCGCGGGAGCGGACGGAGTGGGTGGGGGACGGGGTGTTGCGCAATTTGAGTGTGAACCGATTTTGGGCGAAGGAGCAGGGGATCGATCCTTTGCCGAGTCCGGGCAATTTGATTGTGCCGGGCGAAGGGAAGAGTCTCACGGATTTGATTGGTTCGGTGGACAAGGGGGTGTTGATCACGCGGCTGTGGTATTTGCGAATGGTGCAGCCGCAGAGTTTGCTTTATACAGGGCTAACGCGGGACGGGACGTTTCGGATTGAGGATGGCGAGGTGAAGGAGGCTGTTAACAATTTCCGGTTTAATGAGTCGCCAGTGAACGTGCTGCGGAATTTGGTGGTGACGGGCGTGCCGGAGCGGGTGATGGGAAGCGAGGGGCGAATGGCAATGTTGGTGCCGGCGATGGTGGTGGAGGATTTTAATTTGTCTTCGGTATCGGAGGCGAGCTAGTTGCGCAGGTACACAGTTTCACAGGCACGCAGTATAGAATTGTAGCGGTGTTTAGCTTAGGGCCAGACGCCGAGGGTGGTGAGTTGTTTGGTCGCGGCTTCGGCCCAGCCGCGGTTGGCGGCGGGGGAGGCGGGGGAAGGGTGGAGGATGGTGCCTACTTTGGCGTTTGATGGGACGAGGGGGATGAGTTTGGATTCGGCGTATTTGCCAACGCCGATGCACCATTCGGGTGAGAGGATTTCGAGGACGGTTTTGAGGTGGGTGTCGCAGGCTTTGTTGAGGGGTTCTTGTTCGGCGGCGGGGAGTTTGTCGGGGGTGCGGTTTTTGCCGGATTCTTCCATGAAGACGAGGGGGCAATAGTTGAGGACGAGATGATCTTTGAAAAAGGCCTCGGGAGATTTGAAGCGATCGGCGAAGAGGCCCCAGAGGCGGCGCCCGGAAACTTCTGATTTTTCGCAGGCGAAGCCTTCGATGGGGCGTTTGGGGTGTTCGGGATCGGGTTTGGCGACGGGGGCTTCGATTTTCATCCAGTCGCGGACGGCGGGTATTTCGCCGAAGGGGACGCCGGTTTGGGACATGCCCCACGGGCCGGGATTCATGCCTAGCATGACCACTTTTTTTGTGGAGTTGGCGTATTGGGTGAGGTAGCGCTGATGCGCTTTCCAGGCGTAATCGAGAGGATTGTAGACGTGGGTGACCGGGGGGGAGAATGTGAGGGAAGCAATGGCGTCGCGAAGGTCAGTCGCGGCCCGAATGAGCTTTTTGCTAACGGTCATCAAGGGTTTTGATAGCGGATGATGCGTGTTCCGTCCATCTTCGAGAAGTCGGCGGGTCGACAGGCGGAAGCCACGTCTGTGACAGGCGGGGAGAGAGACAGCGAAGATGCGGTCGCGCTTTGATGGTCCTACTGGATTGCTGGAGGCGAAGCGGTGTCCGTTTAGAGAGTCAGAGTTTCTTAACGTAGGCGTAGAAGGCGCCGATCTTGTAGTCGTTTGGTCCGGTGAACATGGCCCAGAATTCGTCCTGGCCCGGCTCGAGATCCAATTTGAAGGTGACGCTCTTGGCACCTTTTGGAATCGCCTTGCTCAGTTTCCTGCCGTCGATCTCGATGTGCGCTGTATCAACCGGGATGGCGCGGCCGGGGGTCGTGCGGAAGGCGGGGGAGCCGGGCACGGCTTCGCCAGGAGCGAGCGCTGCCGTTATCGCCTGGTTCGCGGAACGAGGCCAGCGTCGGAGCTCGATCTCGTAGCGGCCGCCCTCGATCACTTTCACGGCCCAGAAGCCGGTGTGACCCGGTAAGTCGACCCCCTCCCGGATATGCGCCTGGTTCCAAGGGGTGAGTTCATCGGCGATCCAATCGTGGCTCGTCAGGTGTACCGGATTGGCATCGGGATGTCCGAGGTAAATCTCCGTCGTCAGGGCGAAGGTTGGCTCCAGCTCCGCCCACCATTCTTCGTAGAAGGCGCGCAGGCGCTTCACGGTTTCCGGGTGGTCGCGGGCGATGTTCGTCACTTGCATCGGATCAGCCTCGATGTCGAAGAGCGCCTCGCCATTGATGAGTCGCCAGCGTTCCGTCATGACGGCGGACTTGCGCCACTTGATCGGGTCGCGCACACGCTGGGAGTCGGTCACAAGAATACGGTCCGTCCAGGGTGCGCCGTCACCCTTTTCGAGGAGGGGGCGAATCGAAGTTCCGTCGAACTTCACGCCCTCAGGGGGATCGATCCCGCAGAGATCGATCAAGGTGGGAACGATATCCACGTATGAAGTGATCGTATCGATCTGTCGTCCCCCCGTCAGCCCGCCCTTCGGCCAATACGTGAAGAAGGGCACTCTGTGGCCTCCGTCAAACTCGCTTCCCTTGCCACCGCGCATGCCACCATCGAAGACGTTCTTCTTCACGGTGCCGTTGTCGGTCGTGAAGATGAATATCGTATTCTCGGAAAGGTCGTGCTCCTCGAGGAAGTCACGAAGCCTGCCCACGTTGTCATCGATATGACTGATCATGCCGAAGTAGTGGGCGGTCTCGTTGTTGGGATCGCCGGCTTCACCTTTTTCGCCCTTCCCTCCTATTCCCGTGGATACCTTGTCGAGGTAAAGATCGGCCCACTCCTGCGGGGAGTGCATCGGGCTGTGCGGTGCGTTCGTACAGATGTAGGCAAAGAATGGTTTTCCGGCTTCCGAGCTTTTCTTGATGAATTTCTTCGCGTATTCGAACCAGACATCGGTGCAGTGTCCCTCCGTCTTCGTCGGTTTCCCATTGTGAAAGTAGGTGTCGTCGAAGTAAGAGTTGTCCCAATAGTCCGGAGTCTGACCCGCACCGCCTCCGGCGTGGCGTATGACTTCCTGGAAGCCGCGGTCTTCGGGTCGGTAAGGATAATTGTCCCCCAGATGCCACTTGCCGAACATGCCCGTGGCATAACCGGCATCGCCGAAGATCTGGCCCGCGGTGACCTCGTTTTCCCGGATCATCGAGCGGCCCATGATCGTATGCCAGACGCCCGTCCGATTGGTCCAATGCCCGGTGAGGAGCGCCGCGCGCGTTGGGGCGCAGGTCGGGGCGACATGGTAGTCGTCGAGTCTCACTGATTCGCCGTGCAGCTTGTCGAGATGGGGCGTCCTGAGGAAGGGATGGCCGTGAGCGGCGATGTCGCCGTATCCTTGGTCGTCGGTGATGACGAGCACGATGTTTGGTGGTGCCGCGGCGGCGAGTGAGGCAGCAAAAAAGAGGGCGAAGCCCGTGAGAATTCGAATGTTTATCATCGGTCGTGGCGGGTGTTTTTGTTTATTTGATTTAAACTGTGTCTTCTTTGCGCGCGATGGGCTGAATGCGAAGCCGTCCTTGCCGCGCCGTGGCTAAGGGATGCCGGGGTCAGTCTGTCGTGGGTGGCGCCAGAGTCAGGATGCGAACCTGGTCATACCCTCCTTCGGGATTGGCGTTGGCATTGATGCAAAGCACCGATCGATCTTGAGAAAGAATGACCTCGTCCGGTTCGAAGTGAGTCGTTCCGGTTTTGGCGAGATACTCGTCGAAGTGCGGTCCTGGCTCCAATCCGCGAGGGCTGGGTGCAGAGGGGTAGTCGACTGAGGGAATGCCAAAAATGGAATCGGACGTGCCGAGGTGACTCGAAAGGCAAATGACCCCAAGAATGGGTTGGTCAAACCGAATGACGCCCCGCACCTGATTCCCCGAACTTGGTCGAAAGTGAAGCAGGTAGCTGTTCACCCGCGATCCGGGAGGAAGGATCTGGGTTGTCGTAAATTTGCGATAGGTTCCCGGAGTGTCCAGGGTGACCATCAGTGGTTCCGATAAGGTGACGTCCGTTTGTTCGGCGATGAGTTTGATCCAGTTCTGTCCTTCCCGGGTCGCGACGTAGTCTTGGGCTCCTAGATGATCGGCGATGCGAACCGAACCGCGGAGCATTTGTACTCCGAGCCGATCGTGGCTTTCCTTACCTAGCAGGGATGCCCGAGAGCTGACTGGGATTTCAGTGGGAGCGGAGTCGGGTTGGTGATGAAAACGGCGTGCCTGCCCTTCGGAGATACGGACACCGGGACTACCGCTTCCTGACTCCCGGGATAGCACCTCGACCAAGCCATCAATCACATGGACATCCGTGCCTCCTTCATGGCTCACGGAGAGTCCGAACTCAGTGCCGAGATCGACCACTTCAGACTGCGGTGAGGTAACAATAAATCCCAGTGCCTCGTCCGGAATCTGAGCGACAAGATTGCCCGCGTCCAAATGAATGTGTCGGGCGCTCACCAGACTGAATCGGGCGGGGCCGCTCAGGCTGACTCTGGCACCGTCGGTAAAAAGGAGATCGATGGCGCCCCCGGCCAACTCGTAGTTCCCGGCGGGGAGCGCCTCGTTTTCCAGAGGAGCTTTGCTGAGCCAATCGGCGTCGATGGATGCGACAAGGCGTGCCACGCTCAGGGCAGAAGGTTCGTTTCCTTTCCGGTCCAAGGCGACAAAGGTGGCGAAACCGACCAGCGCGACAAAGATGGCGGCTGCGGTAAGCCATGGACTTTGAAGGAAAAAACTCTTAGTAGGAAAGGTGGGAGTTTCGAGGTCTTCGAAGGCTTTGTTGTCGAGGGCGATGAGCGTGCGTTCGGTTTTTGCCCAGCCGATAAGGGTCGATTCTTCGATGGAGAGTTCGAGCAGTTGCCGACGAAGCGGCTCTTCCACCATGAGACGTTCTTCGAGGGTCGCTGTCTCCTGAGCGCTGAGTTCGGAGCCCAGGTAGCCGAGCAAGAGTTCGATATCCCGTCCTTCAATCTTCACTTTTCAGGCTCCGGTGGCGAGTTTCTGGGTCACGCAGTCCCTCAGCAACAGGCGGCTGCGCTTCAAAATGGCATAGGTCGCTTGGACCGTCCGTCCGAATTGCTCGGCGATTGTTTCGACGGGGCGACTGGGGTCTTCATACCGCAGGGCAACGAGTTTTCGGGTTTCCGCGGGCAGGGCGTCGAGGCAAGCATGGAGGGCCTCGATGCGGGCGGGGACTTTCTGGAGTGCGTCCATAGCGGAGGCCGTTTCGGCGAGGCGGGTTGCGAGTTTAGGGTCGATGGGTGTAAGGCGTTTGGACTTTCGGTAGTGGGCCAGCACACGGCGCCGGGCGATTTCTCGGGCCCAAGGAAGAAAACCATCGCGGTCCCGGAGATCTGATGCGGATCGGGTCGCGGCGAGTGAGACTTCCTGAAACAAATCTTCGGCGTCTGCGTGGTTGCGGACGCAAGAGAGAAGGTAGCCGATTAGAGTCGCGCGATGCTCGATCAGCATCTGAGCGATCTCGGGGGCATCGAAAGGGGCCGATGGGTTGGCTGGCTGATCTTTGTCCACGTGAAAGAATATTCGTTTTGTCATAAGGATAGGCACCCTGGAGGACCGATTAGGCAAGAAG
>JBCCIR010000031.1:0-42140 GCA_039028175.1 Verrucomicrobiota bacterium | reverse complement strand
TTTCCTTCGTAGTGGCTCAAAATGGTTCTAGTTTTTTTAAAAACTATATTCTTGTTTACATTGTCTGAGAATTTAGCTATTGTTAAAGGTCTAGGTTTCCAAAGTTTTGGGCCAACTCTGCTTCTCGTCATGAAAACTCTGTCTCTATTCCCATCCATACTGCTGTCCGTCTGCCTCTTCGCAACCAACGCCCCTCCCCTCCAGGCCGAGGTCGTCAGACAGATGATCATCCAGAATTCTCCCGCCTACGAGGCAGCCGCCAATCCCCTCCGCTCAGCGCCTCCACAAGATTACGAGTTCGATCAAGCCGTCCTCGCCGACGTCCTGCGACTCCTCGCCCACGACGCAGGAATCTCCTACTTCTCCCTCCCAGAAGACGCAGACGGCGCCGGACGCCTCGTCACTTTCAGAATCTCTACCAGCCCTTTCGCAGCCTTGGAAACACTCTCGAAAGCAAACGGCGTTGCCCTGGTCTTCGATAACGGGATCTGGTACCTTCGACCCGCCAACGATAAAGAACTCATCGGCCGAACCTACGAAATCAAATACAACGCCCTCGAGCGCGTCTCCCAATCCGCCGCAGGCGGCGCCTCCGGTGGGACCGCAGGCATAACAAACGGAGGCGGAAACGCTGGCCTCTCGGGTGGGGGTATCAGCCTTCAGGGCAACCCCGAAAACTTCCAAATCGAACCCAGCGAACTTCTCGATGATGTCCGAGAATTGCTAGACCTCCAAACCACAGGCTTCGCCGCAACTCTCGCCCCCACCCTCTCTGTCGATTCCTTCTCCCTGGGACAGCAACTCCCAGCAGGCCTCGCCGCCACCTCCGAAGCAGGTCTCGCCACCGCAGCCGGTCAAGGAGACGACAGCTCCCAAGCTAAGGTCATCTGGAACTCTGACGCCAACACCCTTTACGTCGTCGCCACCAGGCAACAACATATGTGGATTGAAGGTTACCTCGCCTCCGTCGATATCCCCCAACAATTGATCGCCCTCGAAGTGAAATTCTTCGAGTCCTCCCGCGATCCAAGCGAAGAATTCGGCCTCGATTGGACCGGAACACTCGCCGGCGGCTATAATATAGACTTATTGGGCCAACAGCCCGACACCGGTGGACCTCTCGGTGGGGCGGGCGGAGCACCTGCGGGAACTGAACTGGTCGAGGGCGCGGATATTCCCGGCTCCGAACCATCAATCGCATCGTTGATCGACTTAAATCGGATCGGAGACTATCGGCTCCCCACCGCGATCCTGAGCTACGAAGCCGTAAACCTCCGCATTCGCGCCCTCCTGAGCGACCAGGAAATCAACGCCGTTTCCTACCCACGCATGGTCACCCTGAACAATCGCGAGGTCCTCCTCCGCAGCGTCGTCAACCAACCCGTTCTCGCCGCCACCTCCAGCTCAAGCGTTTCGTCCGGGGGCGTCACCAGCTCATCCGTCGACTACCTCCCCATCGGAACCGTTCTCAATATCCTCCCTAAAACAATGGCCGATGGATCAATTCTCATGAACATCTCCATCACGATCTCAAATATCATCGGCCAGGAAATCATCGATGGAAATCCCTATCCCATCGCCACCTCCCGCGTCTACTCCGCCCCGGTCGAGGTCGAATCAGGCTATACCGTCGCCATCGGCGGACTCGACGAAGCCATCGATACCCGCATCGAGCAGGGAATCCCCGTCCTGGGGGACCTCCCCCTCGTAGGACGCCTTTTCTCCTACAAAGACCACTCGAAAAATAAGAAACACCTGATGTTCTTCGTAACTCCCTTCCTCATCGACGGACGCCACGGCGGTCTCGGTGATGAACCCAAAGCGGTGGTTCGCATCAGTCCTGACGATCCCCCCGCCCCGCTCGTCCAGCCCGATGGTAGCCTCGTCGCGACCTTCGAAGATCTTCCCACTGTAATCGAAGGACTCACTCACGAAATCGATGTCCTGGAACAACGGGCCATCGAAGGAAGCGGCAACCAGCAAACCGAAGAACGCATCCAAGTCCTCTACGCCGCCACGGAAGTCACCATTCAGAAACTTCAATACAATATTGACCAGGACCCGGGAGCTTGGCAGGAACTCCACGACTACCAGTGGCAGTTTGCCCAACTCTCCGATCGCCTCAGTCGCGTCCTCCGCATGCTCGACCGTAGCCGGGTCGGCTTCCCCATTACACGACTGCCTGCCCGGGCCGAAGGATTCTAATTCAGTTCGTCCTTCCAAAAAGGACGCCAATGCTTAAGAAAGCGGACCCCGATGAGGGTCCGCTTTTTTTTTTCGTCGACAGATTCCTCGATACTGCTGGCGTCCGTCTCCGATTGGACAACAGGTGTAAAATCCACCTCTCCCTCTCCCTTAAGCCGTCGCCATCTCCTTGTGGCAATTGCTGATCGACTCCCGAAGTTGCTCCACTCCAACCGGTTTGGTCAAAAAATCATTCATGCCCGCCTCCTTGCAGGTCTCCCGGACTCCCGTGAGCGCATGCCCGGTCATCGCTATAATGATCGGTTGCCGCTCCAGCAGAAAGTTTCCCCGAATCTCACGCGCCGCCTCAATGCCTCCCATAATCGGCATCTGCAAATCCATCAATATGATCCCGTAGTCCTCTTTCGCGACACAATCCAACGCTTCCTTCCCATTCTCCGCAACGTCTGCCTCATACCCCATCTTCTCAAGCATCAACTTCGCAATCTTCTGGTTCATCGGTTGGTCTTCCACCACCAGTATCCGTGCGGGATACCGCTCAGCAAATGTTCCTTCTTTGGCGCGTGGTGCCTTGTCAACGAAAGCTTCACCGGAATCGCCGATCGTAAAACTCCCCCCTTTCGCGCCCCGCGTCTTCTCCATTCCGAGAGCCACTTCACGCAGCGCATCAAACAAACTCGATTCCCGAACCGGTTTGCAAGTCGCAGCGCATAAATCATCATCTACATTCAAATAGCTCGGGGCATCACCATCATGCCCCACCGACAGCAAAAATACCCTGGGAATGCACTTCTTCGCGAGCGCTCCCGACACCGCCGCCACCTTTGCCCGATCGTGCCCAGACGTGTCTAATATGACCAAACTGGGATTCGCTCGCCCAATGCGACGCATCGCTTCTCCCGTAAGTTCCTTCTCCCCATGAAATTTGATTCCCGCAGAAGCGAGATAATGTCTGATCAACTCGCGCAACGTGTCATTTCCGCAAACCACCCCAACCGTCTTGCTGCCAAGATCAGCCGCTACCTGATCGCGGACCGTTGGGTCGCCACCATTCGTCCCCGCCACCACACGCATCGGAAGATCAAAATAAAACTCCGAGCCGACACCAATCTCACTACGGACATGAATATCTCCGCCCATATGCAGGCAGAGCCGACGACAAATCGCCAAACCCAAACCCGAACCGCCAAACTCCCTCGTCGTGGATGCATCCGCTTGGGTGAACGCCTCGAAAATGGCTTCCAGTTTGTCCTCGGGTATTCCGATCCCCGTATCCCGAACCGAGACTTTCAGCGATGGCAATCCACCCCCCGAGCCTGCTCCCGACTCTGAAATCGCCACTTGAACCAGAATTTCACCTTCACTGGTGAACTTGATCGCGTTCCCGACAAGATTCACCATGATCTGCTTGAGCTTCTCATAGTCGCCAAAGATTCCCCCGGGCACCGCCGCATCCACATACTGAATTAACTCGATATTCTGCGTCGTGGCCGTATACGCAAACATGTCCAAAACTTCCTCAATCAACCCACGCACGTCGACAGGCGCCTCCTCCATCACCATCTTCGCAGATTCCAACTTCGAGTAATCCAACACATCGTTGATCAAATGCACCAGCGACTCTCCACTCGATCGCATAATGCGCACCAACTCTTCCTGCTCCGGATTAAGCTGGGTCTCCATTAAGAGACTCGTGGTGCCGACAATCCCATTCATCGGCGTCCGTATCTCATGACTCATGTTCGCCAAAAAATCGGACTTGGCGGCCGTCGCAACCTCCGCCTGCTTCTTGGCCTGCAAAAGGTCCTTCATGGCCTCATGATTCTTTGCCTCCGATTCCTCCAGGCATTGCGCCATCGTATTAAACCCCTCCTGGGCCCGGCCAATCTCATCATGCCGCCGCACCGATATGCGGTAACCCAATCGGCCTTCCTTCACTTGGTGAATGCCGCCTGTCAACTTCCTCACCTCACCACTAAAACGTCCCGCCAGTAAGCTGGCGCCCAACAAAGCCGTCAGCGTCCCGAAGATGAGCGCAAGAGTGATCTTTCCTTCCAAGGGATTGCCAACTCCACTCGAACTCGTGGGTAACGCTCTCACCGCTTGCACGACACCTCCAATCTCCCCTCCCTCACCATGCACCGGCGCAACCGCGGCAACGATAAGCAAACGATTCCACCGCGCACTGAACAATTGCGATACCCACTCACGCGCACGATCAAAACCACTCGCCTTCTCATAATCGTCCGTCGCATCGATGATCTCAAATGTCGAAATCCCCGCCATCCCCTTGCGAACCAACGGCGCCACCATTCCCGGAGAAAGAGACTCTACCGAACGATCGCGATGGCCCTCAGCAGCAAAATCTGCCGCACCCGCCTCCTCCCCGGACCCAAAATCACTTTCCGGATGCCAATACATCACCGAAAGACCATCCAAACCGGTTTCAAAAATACTCTTCGCAGTGAATTCTTCGAGACTATCACCCAATCGGTCAGCACCCTGCCCATCCATTCCAGGAACGCGCCCACTCCGAAACTCTCCCTCCAAATGGGCCGCCCCAGCAAGAGCCACCCCGAGTAGTTCGGCCCCCGCTGAACTCGCAATCTGTTGACGCTCATGAGAATAGACCGCAACCACGAACGCGGTGCTCGAAACCAGGACCAACGCCAAGGTCACTAGCAGTATCTTTGTCGTAATGGATGGAGAAATTCTCAGTCCCAGCATAGCTTTCCGGGCACAATATCCTCACGCTAATTCAAATAACAACAACAAATTATGGTTATTATGGTAATTACTGAACTTTTTCGCACTTTTGCGAACACTCAATGACAATCCGCTCCCGCCAGCCCTTCCCCTCATTCCCGCTCAAAATTCACGCCGACTTCGCCTCCACCCCCTCCAATTCGCGTGGACCCATCACCCCATCCTCCGTCAACGGTCCCAACTTCACATCTTCCAGCTCACACATGGCCTTCCCTCCGATCCTTCATTCCCGTCCCCCATTCGATTCCCCAAGCCCATCCACACAAACCTCTTGCATGAAACTCATGCCAGACGGCGTCGGGTAAGCAGCCAACGTCTCCGTCTGCCGCCTGAGCAAACAACACATATCTTCCCCGCCGCATGCAACATAGACTTCTGACGAGCATCGCGATATTCCGTCAACCCATTCTCCGCCTAAAAACTCGACGCCCCGCCATCGTGGAACGCAGCACCCACAACTCGCTTCTCAAAATCCATCTCCACCGCGCCCCATTGCGAAATAGATCCTCGGAACGAAGACTCGCCACATGCGCCTGCCCCATGGCATATTCCAAAATCGTAACTCGTCTGCGCATGTTTGATCTCTCCTCGAGACAACCAATGCCCGGACTCACCACGTAAGGTACCTTGTCGTCGACCAACTCTCCGACATCATGACAACTCCGGCAAACAGTCCAAAATTTAGAGTGGTCATTCTCGGAGGAGGATTTGGAGGTCTCGAATGTTGCCGCCGGCTCGCCGACCGGCCCGATCTCGAGATCACCCTGGTCGACCGGCAAAATCACCATCTCTTTCAGCCCCTCCTATACCAAGTCGCTACCGCCGGCCTCGCCGCTCCGGATATCGCACAACCCACTCGGGCAATCCTCTCCGACCAGGACAACGCCCAGGTCCTCATGGAAGAGGTTCAATCCATCGACCTCGCCCAAAACTCGGTTTCCACCCCAGACCGTAAGCTACCCTATGACTACCTGGTCATCGCTCTGGGTGTCCAAACCGGCTACTTCGGACATGACGAGTGGGCCCAATATTGTATCGGCTTGAAAAGCCTCGCAGATGCCACCACTCTCCGCGCCAATATCCTCCACGCCTTCGAAAAAGCGGAGGCGGCCGAAACACCATCTGATTCGTCCCGCCTGCTCACTTTCGTCGTGGTCGGCGGAGGACCTACCGGCGTCGAAATCGCCGGCTCACTGGCGGAACTCTCTAAAAAGGCACTGCGGGGAAACTTCAGAAACATCGATCCTTCCAAAACCAAAATCATCCTTCTCGAGGCCAATTCACGACTCCTCCATACCTTCCCCGAACATCTGGGAGAATACGCGAAAGCCAAACTCGGAGAAATGGGCGTCGAGGTCATGCTCAACGCTCGAGTCGAAGAGGTCGGAGAAGGTTTTGTGAGAGTGCCGTCGGTTACAATCGACACCGACAACATCATTTGGGCAGCCGGCGTCGAAGCCCCCCCTCTCACGCGCACCTTGGGCTGCGAACTCGACCACGCCGGCCGCATCAAGGTCCAAAATGACCTCAGCATCCCAGGACAATCCAATGCCTTCGCCATAGGCGATATCTCGCACCTCGTCGACGCAAACAACATGGCCGTTCCCGCCCTCGCCCCGGCCGCCATTCAAATGGGCCGCCATGTCTCAACAATCATCCTGAATGAAACGAGATTGATGCGTTCCGGACACTCCGATCGATCCCTGCCCCGTCTCCGCGGCGATTTCAAATACCGCGACAAAGGCACAATGGCCACCATCGGTCGCTCCGCCGCCGTCGCATCAACTCTCGGCACCACCATGACCGGTCTCACCGCCTGGGTAATGTGGCTCCTTATTCATCTCATCCTCCTTGTTGGACTTAGAAATCGGCTGGTAGTCCTCTTGAATTGGATTTTCGCTTACGTTCGCTACAATCCCGGCGCCAGAATCATCACCTCGACCCGCCCCGAGCCGCCCCCCTCCAGACATGATCACACCTACTGACATCCAGACAATCGGAGACGAAATAGCCATCAAATGGAATGACGGTAGGGAGAGTTTCTACAAAATGGAACACCTTCGCGCCCTTTCACCAAGTGCCGAAAACGTCGGAGAACAAGACCTTCTCGGCAACGTCCACGGCGGCACCTCCCAAACCGATTTTCCCGGCGTCACCGTATCCGGATGGAATATCGTCGGCAACTACGCCGTTCAATTCGTCTTCAGCGACAACCACTCCACCGGCATCTACGCTTTTGACTACCTTCGACGCATCGACGAACAAGCCTCAAACTCCGGCTGATCGCCCTTTGGGCCGCCCCTCACCAGGCGGCCGACGCATCCCCATCACTCACAATCATCGCGTACGCATTGTGATTGTGAATAGACTCAAAATTTTCCGCCTCAATCCGATACCACGTGATTTGCTCATGATCTCTCGCCTGTTCCGCTACGTTGCGCACCAAATCCTCGACGAATACCGGTCGATCATACGCTCGCTCGGTCACAACCTTTTCATCCGGTCGCTTCAATAAACAGTACAGCTCCGAACTGGCCGATTGCTCAACCATCTCAATCAAATCTTCCACCCACATGAAGCTTTCAGTACGCGCAGAAAAGGTAACTTCCCCGCGTTGATTGTGCGCACCCCGTTCGCTGATCGCTTTGGAACAAGGACATAAGGTGGTCACGTTCACCTTCACGGTCGTCACAAGATCACACTTCTCCCCCTCTCCCGTCGCATGAAACCTCACCACGTAATCCATTAATCCCGCCGCTCCCGTCGCAGGCGCCTCCTTCCTAACAAAAAATGGAAACTCAACTTCCACGTGGGCCCGCTCCGAATCCAACCGCCCCATCAACTCAGGCAACAAATCAACCAAAGACCGCGAAGAAAACTCAAATCCCCATCCGGATAAAACTTCCACGAACCGACTCATGTGCGTCCCCTTGTAATGGTGTGGCAAATCGACCGTCAATGTGATCGTCGCGACCGTCTCTTGCCCCGATCCACTCTTTTCCTGCACCCGTATCGGATACTTTAAATTCTTAACTCCCACCCGATCAATCGCAATGCCCCGGTAATCAGGCTCACTTTGCGTATCCCTTAGTTCTGTCTTGTGAGGAGCATGCATGACGGAGGTCCGTGGGCGATTTCCCAAATCCGGGAACGGTTTACTCTACGGGCTTCGCCCTTGAATTCAATCCAAACCCCGGCTTTATTTCCCTCGGCTGACAAACCTCTCATACCACACCGCACTCAGTTCTCATGGCCGATTCCCCAAACAAATTGAATATCACTGTGCGCCCCCGGCGCAACCGGTCATCCGAGACCATCCGTTCGCTCGTCAGTGAAACCAATCTGTCTCCTTCCGATCTCATCTACCCTCTCTTCCTCCACGAGCAGGCCGCCGATGAACCAATTTCCTCCATGCCCGATTGCAACCGCTGGAGCCCTGACGGCCTTCTCACAGAAATCGACGCCGCCCACCAACTCGGTATCAATGCCGTGGTCCTTTTCCCGGCAATCTCCGAAGACAAAAAAACCCCCCGCGCAGAAGAATCCTTTAACCCCGCCGGCCTTGTCCCTCGCGCGGTCGAAAGAATCAAGGCCGGCTTCCCCGACGTCACGGTCATCACCGACGTCGCCTTAGACCCCTACAACAGCGACGGTCACGACGGAGTCGTCTCCCCCGAAGGAGAAATCCTGAATGACGAAACAGTCGGAATCCTTTGTCGCCAAGCTCTCTGTCAGGCCGAAGCAGGCGCGGACATAATCGCTCCCAGCGATATGATGGACGGCCGTGTCCGTGCCATCCGACAGGCCCTTGATGAAAAAGGATTCGAAAATGTCGCGATCATGTCCTATACCGCGAAGTACGCTTCCGCCTTCTACGGTCCCTTTCGCGGCGCTCTGAATTCAGCGCCAAAATCAGGTAACAAAAAGACCTACCAAATGGATCCCGCAAACAGCCGGGAAGCGCTCCGAGAAGCCGATCTCGATACCGACGAAGGCGCAGACATCCTTCTCGTCAAACCAGCCGGCCCATACCTCGACGTCCTCCAACTCCTCCGAGATCATTGTCACCTGCCCCTTGCCGCCTATCAAGTCAGCGGAGAATACCTCATGATAAAGAGCGCCGCGGCAAATGGCTGGCTCGACGAGGATTCCGCAATCCTCGAAACCCTCATGGGAATAAGACGCGCCGGTGCCGATATGATCCTCTCCTACTTCGCAAAGAACGCCGCGCAGTTACTCTCCGACTAGGACCCACCTTGGTCTCGCGCGAACGCCGACAAAGAGACACCCCTCCAAAACTGCCCCGCTTCCTCTTCCACTTAGCGAGGCGGCCGATACCATTGCTTCCGCAATACCTTCCCATCGGTCGCACGAACCTCCAAACGTCCCACCACACGATAGTCTTGATCGCGTAATTCCAAATACCATACCGGCTCGCCTCCCCCCACTTTGGCACGCAATTCGTAATGAATGGTGTCAAACCCCACCTTCGCCCGCTTTCCTTCGCGGTCGGCGACAACAAATGCGTCCGACGAATCCAATACGATACCACCCATCCCAATCGTAACCGTTGGAAGCGTCCCCGCTTGATCATTCTGATAAATCCGACGAGCCAGCATTCGACGATTCTCGATCGTAAACTCGTGAAAAGTTCCCGGAGCTCGCGGATCACGAACCAAGATATTCCACTTCTCCGGCTGATCCTGCCCATTCCAGCCGAGAACTCGCACCACTCGCTGACTCGGGTTCCCCGACACCAATCGATCCAAAGACCGAAGCGCTCCTTTCGCAGGATCATAGGCCGACGCCGGCACAATCCCCAAAACCACACAAATACACACCAACAGCTTCTTCATTTCCCCACTCGTGTTCTCAACAAGAGTAACTTAATACTTATCATGCCTGAATATCAAGCATGGTTTATTTGGCTTCTATTCTCAAACTCCATCCCACCACCCCCATTCACTCCCGCATGCCCACAGGCCCAAGCAATGCCAGGACTCCTCCCCTTACTCAAATCTGAAAAAAGATCTTGCCGATTCCAAGTTTTGAGAATTATGATGGCGATTACTTAGGATATCCCGATTATCCAAAAAACCTAAAAATCGCTCCTGGGCCCTTCTTGGCCCTCCATCCATCCGAAAGCAAGTGCCATGGCCAAAATCGTAATTATCGACGACGAAGCAAGCATCCTCCAACTCATGACCAAAGTCGCAGAGGGCTTGGGACTCGAAACCTTCAGCTTCCAATCCGGCGCAGAAGGTATGCAGAAAATTGAAGAAATCGAACCCGACGTTCTCATCGTTGATCTCATGATCGGCGATATGAACGGGCTCGATATTATCAAACGCTGCGGCGCCGACTATCCCAACATGGACGTCATTATGGTAACCGGTTACGGCACCGTCGAGACCGCCGTCGAAGCAATGAAGCTCGGAGCCTTTGACTACCTCACGAAACCCTTCGAATTGGATGACCTGAAGCGCACCATCAACCGCTCCCTCAGTCAAAGTGGACACTCTCCATCTCCGTCTACCTTAAGCACCGAAGCCGCCGCCGAACTCAGCACCTATACCTCCACCTTGATCGGCGAAAGCCCACAGATCACCCATATCCTCGATTTCGTAAAGAAAATCGCCGACAACGACAGTCCCGTCCTCATTGAAGGCGAATTCGGCTCCGGCAAACAAATGTTTGCGAGAGCCATTCACAACCAGAGTCGCCGAAACGAGTCGCCGTTTAAGGTGCTTCATTGCTCGTCTCTGCCGGAAGACCTTCTGGAACTCGAACTCTTCGGAGGGGGAAGCGGTTCCTCCTCAACCATCTTTCAACGCGCCCAAGGCGGCACCGTCCTCCTCGAAGAAGTCCACGTAATGCCCCTTAGACTTCAAAGCCAGCTCGATGCCTTCCTAGAGAACATAAACGAACAACGCCTGCGCGGCAGTCTCCCGCCACATCTCGACACCCGCGTAATCGCCTCTTCAAATGAGTCGCTCGAGAAATGGGTCAAGGAAGGAAAATTCCGGGAAGACCTCTACTACCGCATCTCCGTCATCCCCATCAATGTCCCGCCCTTGCGTAATCGGAACGACGATATCCCCCTCTTGATTGATCACTTCCTCGAAAACTACAGCAAGCTTTCAGGCTCAAATAAAAAGGACGTCGACAAGTACGCGCTGGAACTCCTCACAAACTACAAATGGCCCGGCAACGTCGGTGAACTTCAGAACGCTATCGAACGAGCCTGCGCTCTCGCGGAACACGACAAAATCAGACCAGTCGATTTGCCAAACAAAATCACCCAGAAAGTCGAGGTTACCGACGAAGAGAACGAGCAACTCCGCCACCAGCTGCCCATTGGCACATCCCTCTCCGACTACATTAAGAAACAAGAGCGAGTCTTCATCCGCGAAACCTTAAAATACAACGAAGGAAACCGCGAGAAGACCGCAAGCATGCTGGGGGTAAGCATCGCGACGCTCTATCGAAAAATGGGACTCAAACTCGAGCGGGACAAGAAACTGCTCGGCGCGTAACTTCCCCACTACGCGTCACACCGTTCCCAGCCCAAAAACTAAATCTTCCCGCCCTCCGGCATCCCCTCATTCCCCAAAAAGAACTGACCTCTGCCACGGCAAAAGCAGATCGTCAACAAGGTCCCCTTCAGACTCGACGGCAAGTTTTTCAAGCACGGATTTCGAAGCGACCAATGTCTCATCGATATTGAGCTCGGCCGCCCTCTCGTTGCGTCGGGTTTGCAATTCGATAAATCGCGCCTTGAAATTGGGGTCTCTCTTCTGCCTCACCCCGCGAATCTTATCCGGCCATTGATCCTCCTGAAGCCCGGCCGCACGCTCGACCGCAGAATAAAAACGCTCCTTCACGCGGCTCGGCAATCTTCGAGGAGGCTGAACCGCCTCCCCATGCGACAATCGTCCCGCCGCATCTATCAGCATCTGATTGGCAGCCACCCGAAAAGCCGGCTTGTCACCCAGCATCGCCTCATGGTCTCTCCATCTCCAAAGTTCACGAAGATACGATAGGCCACGGCGACTCAACTTTCCCGATCCGCCAATACGCCAAACTTGATCCTCCGATCGTTCCGGACGGTTGATGACTAGCCGGCGCCCTCCCTCACAAGACTGCAAAAACCAATCGTATCGCCCCAACTCCTTCAGGCGCCCCACCAGTATGTCCGCCAAATGCAATACATGCCTCACATCATCCAAAGCATAAGACACCATCTTCGACGGAATCGGACGCTTGCCCCAGTCCGCCCGTTGGGAATGCTTCGAAAGCTTGATTCCTACAATATCCTCGACAATATGCGCCAATCCAAACCGCTCGTATCCAACCAATCGCGCCGCAACCTGCGTGTCATACACCGTTGCCGGAATCCAATCAAAGGTCCGCCTCAAAAGACTCATGTCAAAATCCGCGCCATGAAGCCAAACATCACGACCGTCCAGAAATCGAATCAATGGCTCCAGGTCGTCAATCGCCAACGGATCAATCAGACGATACTCTCCCGCGCAACTGATTTGAATGAGACATAGCTTCTCCTTGTACGAGTGCAGGCTGTCCGCTTCCGTATCAACCGCACAAGGCTCCGCACGTCCGTCGCCATCAATTCGCTCCAAAAAACTCAACAACTCGGGCCGAGTCTCGATCACAACATCGCTGTCCACCGCTGCGCCCGCCATAGATCCCTTCTCCTCGCCCCCTCTCTCCCCTACGTATTGATTCCGCGCAACAACAACTCGGCGTTGGATGACGTGTTCTGAATATATTTGACCAGCACTTCCATCGCCTCAACAGCCGGCAACTGCGCAAGTTGCTTTCGAATCATGTTCACCCGCTTGTGCTCGTCAGGGTGATACAATAGCTCATCTTTTCGCGTACCCGACTTCATCGTGTGAATCGCAGGAAAAATCCTCTTCTCCGACAACTCGTGATCCAAATATATCTCCATGTTGCCGGTTCCCTTAAACTCCTCGAAAATCACCTCATCCATGCGACTCTCTGTTTCAATCAGCGCCGTCGCCAATATGGTCAAACTTCCGCCATTCTCCACATTCCGAGCCGCGCTGAAAAATTTCTTTGGTTTCGTCAGCGCCTTGGAATCAACTCCTCCAGACATCGTTCTCCCCTTCCCCGATTGCAAAGCATTGTGCCCCCTTGCAAGCCGGGTAATGCTGTCGAGCAATATTACGACATCCCTGCCCAACTCAACCAATCGACGCGCGCGCTCAGACACCAATTCCGCAACCTGAACATGCCGCTGCGGAGATTCGTCAAACGTCGAACTGTAAACAGGCGCATCCACCGTCTCAATAAAGTCGGTAACTTCTTCGGGACGCTCATCCAACAATAGAATAATCAATTCTACTTCTTCGTGATTCTTCGTAATCGATGTCGCAATGTCCTTCAGCAATATCGTCTTGCCCGCCCGAGGCGGAGCCACAATCAATCCTCGTTGCCCTTTCCCGAGAGGCGCGATCAAATCGACCACCCTCGGCGCCACCGATTCCGTCTCGCCATGCTCCAAAATAATCCGCTCGGAGGGAAACAACGCAGTCAACTTGTCAAACGGCGTAGGGTTCTCCCACTCCTCGTAAGGCTTCCCTTCCACCGAGATAAACTCCTCCACCGATAGATACTTCTCTTTCTCCCGAGGAGCCCGCACAACCGCCCTAACTAACGAGCCAGGCCTGATACCGCTTTTCCTCACCATTGCCGTGGCCACATACACATCATCAGGATTCGGAGCGAAACTGTAACGCGGCCACCTCAAAAATCCGTTTCCTTCCTTCGTAATCTCAAGACACCCTTCCGCCTCGATTCGACATCCACGCCGGCCGTAATAACTCAGTATCTCAAAAACAATCTCGTGCTTGGAACGCAATCCCCCAACTCTCAGCCCCAGAGACACACCGAGCTCATGCAAATGGGCCACCGACTCTTTCTGAAACTCGTTCAAGTCAATGGATTCAGGAATCGGCGGCTTCGATTCTTCTTCCTCCTCCTGAGCAGTCTCAGGGGCTGCCGCGGGCGAATCCGAAACTTGCTCTTCGCTCACTTCTTCGTTTGTCATATCCGATTCACTATCCATTGCTCGTTTCTACTCCGTCTAACGCGAGACGTGTCTGTTGCCGTAAAGTTTCCAAGTTTCCAGAATTCCAAATTACGATATTGCCTGCCCGCTCAACTTTGTCCGCAACCGGCATCTGGGCAGTTATCATCTTCCCGACTCGTTCGTGGTCAATCCCGAGCCCAAGCCTCGCCGCCAATCGATCGCGCTGATCGTCGACCGATGACGCAACGACAACCACGGCATCAGGCTCAATTGGAAACTCCACTTGATAGTATAAAGGAACATCAGCTACAAATAACGGAACACTTCCGCTCGAACTCGCTTTCTCCTTGGAAATTAGGCATTTTTCCAAGATTGCCGGGTGAACAATGCTTTCCAATTCATTCCGCTTCGTACTATCGGAGAAAACGAGATCACCCAAGCAAGACCGGTCAATCTCCCCGTCAGAATCGAGAATCTGACCGCCAAACTCGGTCACCAATCTGTCTCTCGTCGGACCGCTTGTCAACAAATCATGCACCTGAACATCACAGTCAAAAATCTGGGCTTTCGGGACCATCCGCGCAACAAAACCACATACCGTAGATTTCCCGGTCGCGATCCCTCCCGTTATTACGATTGTCTTCATTGGCTGAGCACACAGGCCCCACAACAGTCCAGCCCACATGACAGCGAAGGCGAGATCAGAAGGCGCGTCACCGCCGCCGCAAAACAAAGTTGAACTAGAACACTGTTGCGTTGTCCGATGACCTACTGCGGAAAGAGCGGATTGGTGCCAATCGTGTTCCCACTGCCGCCCATCCCGACGGCCCCTCCGCCACCGCCGGAAGCAGCTCCACCTCCACCGGTAGTCGGCTCAAAGTTGCGAATATTCTGCCCCGCAGGATCAATGATACGCGCGGTAACGAAAACCGTGAGATTCCGCTTCGCTCGAGTCTCAACACTGCTTTGGAACAGGCGCCCCACGATCGGAAGATCTCCGACCACCGGAACCTTATCCTCAACATCTTGAACATCCTCGCGAATCAATCCACCAATCGCAACGGTTTGACCATCCCAAATCGTCACCGACGTGGTCACCTTGCGAGTCGAGAACACGGGCATCTCAATACGGTTCTCCGTAATCACCCCAGTCCCAGTCCCTGTGGTAATCGGACTCCCGTAGTTGATGAATCCATCAAACTCCACCACTTCAGGCACCAGATTCAAATCAATCGTGAAGCCATCCGGTCCAATTTGCGGGTCGACTTCCAAAGTCACTCCCGTATTTCGAGTCTCAAATGCAGTCGGATTCGCAGGAGTCACCGGAAACAAACCGCCCGTCGTACCCACGCCATCGGTGTCAATCGTCGCAACACCGACACGATCAGGAAGCTCTGGCGGATCATACTCCGTGGGATAGATGAACTCACGAATCACCTCAATCTTGGCCCGTTGTCCACTCCGTGTGGTCACACTCGGAGCCGACAGCAAATCAGTCCCCTTGTGCTGACTGACTGCGCGAAGCATGATCTGAAACTGGGGGTCGGTAAAGACTCCGGCCAAGGAAAACACCCCAGGCGCCAAATTGCTCGTCGGCTCCGGACCATCATCGAGCAAATTGTCGATCGAATTGGTGTCGATCGCATTGAGCCCCGATCGCAACCCGGAAGTCACAATATTCTGCCCCACGGGTACCGTGCTGTTCGGCGGAACAAACGTGAAATCATCGGGATTGAGCCCCAACCGAGTGTCTCCAACCGTTCCACCCGCACCAAATGCCCGATCGCCCCCTACATTAAATGCACCAAGCAATACGTCGAAACCAAACTCATCATAATTTGTCTGCGCAATCTCCAAAAACTTGGAAGTGATAAATATCTGCTTGGGCAACTCACTCGTAATCGAATCGACATATGCCTCAACCAACTCCATCTGACTCTGAGTATTTCGCACCGTCAGCTGGGAAGATACCTCGTTGTAAAAAGCACTCGCGCCCGGAGGAAAACTGACTCCGGCTCCCTCGAGAACCTCTTGAGCCGTTCGCCGACGCTCGATCGTTCCACCCCCACTCGAAGCGACGGGATCCGCAAACGGATCATCAACCACCGCTCCGCCACCACCACCATCGCCGCCTGCACTGAGAAATGTCGGCGGTACCTTGAAACTCTTTAGGAACAACTCCTCGGTCGACTCCGTCCGCGGCACGATCACGACCGCGTGAGTCTCCACCTTATACTTCATCCCCGCCAATTCAGTCGCATAGCGCAACGCCTCCGCCAACGGAACATTGCTTAGCGCCAGGGTAATCCGAGGAGAAGATCCTCCCCCCGCGCCCAGTCCACCCAAACCGGTCGCATCGTCCCCTCCAAGACCTCCCCCACTACTTCCCTGACGAATGATAATATCAACTCCCTTTCGCGCAGGATCCGCTTCCCCGGTATCCAACTCCGCAGCCTTCTGACGAAGAAATTCGACAGCATCTTCCAAGGGGGTATCAGCGAACTCAATTCGCGGAATGATGATCGAACGCAATTTGTTATTGATGTACGCCTGCCCACTTTCGCCGCCAGTCGTCGCCCTCACGTTGTCGTCCAAATACTGCTCAATGCCTATCGCCGGAACCTTCGACTCCCAAGCGGCATCCACCTGCTCAAGAAAACTCGCCCGAGTTTGGTCATAGGCCGCGTTATAATAATGAATCTTCTCGTTGGCGTTGCGCTCCAACCCTTTTCTGGCAGCAACGTTGTACTTATCAATGTTCAAAACCTCGTAGTAATAATCCCGAGCCTTGTCGTAATCACCAAGTCGATAAGCCCCATCCGCCAACCTTAAGGCCTGCTGCACTCTCTGTACTCGAGCCACATGCTCCGGAGTCAACGCCATGTTGTAATAATCCGGATCCTCCAAATGCTTCAACAACGTGCGCGCACCACGATGATTCGGTGCCATATCGGGCGCCAACACGGCTTCCAACAACGCGATCGCCTCATCAAATCGCCCTTCGTCAATCCGCTGCTTCGCAAGCTCAACACTCGCGTCAGTATACCGCTGAATTAACTGCGCTCGCATCGCATCCGTAATCGGCGCACGAGGCAACCCGTTCAACGCCGTCTGATACTCTCGAATCGCACCCTCAAAATCCTGCTCCGATGCCAAACGATCCCCCTCCTCAACCAAACTATGCGCCTCCACCATCTTTTCCTGACGCCGCGCAATCTCACGCTGCGCGATATCCGGCAAACTCGAATAACTGCTGCTGTAAGCGCCTTCACCGGCATTCGCGCTCTCCACCATCGGACCACCCGATAGCAGCACAAATCCAGATATAGCAATAGCGAGAGAGTAGATCGGTCGAACCGTCATAGATTATGCGACTTGTTAATGTTTGGGGATAGAAAGTAGGGGATGAGAATCAACATTTAGGTAAATGGCCAGCATAATGACCAGCTTTTTTTCACCATTCCTCAAATTATGATGCGGGTGGGGGCTTAATCGGATAAGTCTCTTCGGGCTCCCCAGGCGCCGGAACCGTCGATATCGTGGCCCCGTCCTCCTGAACCTCAATGAGTTTGTATTGCTCCGCTCTGCCTGGCAAAGTAAATATTTCCCCCTCTTTCACCCGAAATTCGTCGTTCTCTTCCAAAGTAAAATCAAAGATCGCAAAGTGAGTGGGCAAATTCATCCGCTGACGGTAAACCAAATCAATCGGCTCCCCCGTCACCGAATCCCGCACCGTCAAACGCGACACATCACGGACAATCCCCGAATTCGGATCCTCTTGAGAGGCGGCCTCAAAGTTCTCAATCGTAAACCGCTGGTCGTCTTCGAAAAACGTATCCCCTTGCTTGAAAAAGCCCGATACCGGATTAGGAAGCCTGCGAGCCACCTGAAATGTCGCCGCATCCGGTTTCGCCGAAAATTCGATGACGTATTGCTCCTGGTCCGGTCGAACAAAATACAACTTCGTCAAAATTGGAGGACTGCTCGCACCATCGCTCGGAACAGTTTTTGCATTCCACTCCTCCAGGTTCGTAAACCCGTCTCCTTCAGGATCCATATCGAGGACATCCTCCCGCAAAAAGTCCAAGCCATGTTCGACAAGCCACGTGTTGTCGACCGGCGGCCTGAGAAGCTTCTCGTTCTCACTCATGTCAAAAATTTCACCGTCCCTCTCGACGATCGGAAACGTCATGAACAAACGCACACTCTTGGAATCCACGACCGCCGAGTCCCACACAGACGCAATCTTCAACGTATTGATCGCCGCTTCCACGTCCGCGAGCCGATTCTCTGGCAATTCCGCCCGGGGCGTCACATCGATCAGCGCAAAATTCTCCGAAAAAGCAAAGCTCTTCAATATCAACCCCACCGACAGCGCCACCGTCACCAAGGCAACGATCAACACGATTAACCGATCGTAATGCTTTTTAATCCAATCCATTGCCGGGTAAACCTTTCATCTTGTCGAACTTACGCCACGCTGTCTATCCACTCTCACCTTCCCCGCCTTCATCACTCCCCCCGGCCGCTTCGCCGGCACCAGGAGAATCGTCCGGCACCGCCTGCACCTCTTTCTCAGCGCCACTGGAATCAACCTCCAAATCCAATTCCGCCACCCTCACCAAATCCACCACCGCAAGACACTTCAACGTCTCCTGGCCCATGATCACGTTCGCGTCATAGTTGATCGTCCCCCCTTGATCGCCCGCGCCACTTGCGAAATCGTCCGCGTCATCGGAAAAATCATCAAACCCTCCGCCGAAGTCGTCCGATACCCGCTCCGGCCCCTCCTTCATACTGCTTTCAATCCGAACATAACGAATGATGTAAAAATACTCTTCGTCATTGCTGACCCGATTAAAGAATCCCTGCAAGGCCTTGTGAGGTCCGCTGAAAGCAATTTGAACGGGATACTTCTCAAGCGGTTCCTGCTCACCACCCTCCGCATCATATCCGTCGCTCTCAATCGGTAGCGCCCCCCGCTCAATCGCATCCAACTCGCTCGCCCCCGAGTTCGCCAGTATCCGCGCCAAGTTGTCAATCGAACCCAATTGATAGTTCAAAAGCGGCACTGCCTCCGCGCGAGGAATCTCGTTCCGATACCGAAGCATCCCCATATAAAAATCTTCCGGCAACGCCATTCCAACCGCCTCGGCACCCTCCTCAAAATCATCAACCGTCTCCTGGAGCTTCGTCCGAAACTCCGGTTGCGTCATCGACTCGTTCAAAGACTTTTGATATCCCAACAAGGCGCTCTGGAGATTGGCAACCTCCGCTTGATACCCAAGAACCGACTCCTCAATCAGGCCCACGTTCTCCGCATTGGGGTAAAGAGGCTTCTTCTCAAGCGTCGCAATCATCGTCCGCTGCGCGTCAAACCCACCCATCGACTCGTTGAACGCCCCTCGGCTCGACATGAAGTAATAGCCCGATCCCGCCAGCGCCAAAACAAGCACTACCAGCAAACCGATCAAAAACTGCTTCTGCTGCTTCATGAATTCTTACTCAACGGGAATCCGAATGCCCGGATCCAAGGGAATGATCATTTCAAAAACCTGCGCCCAACGATCGTCGCCGCTGTCCAATCGGGTAATCACATCTTTCTGATCCAACTCCTCCAAACTGAAATTCCCCGACTCCTTAAGCTGCTCGTAAAACTGCACAACGACCTGCTCCCGCAACGGATTCTCCCGGTAAAGCCCCATAATCCGAATCGCATCAATCATCTTCCGCTCGCCTTCCGCAGAGTCGCCATCTCCCGCACCACCGTCCCCTTCAAACAAACTTTCCGTCACCGGTTCCTCCCCGGACAACGGCTCCAACTCGGTCAGCCAAAGCGTGTCACTAGTGAAACGCTGGTTGATGTCGTCCAACAAGCTGACCCAAAAAATGCGATTGAAAACAGCTTCCGTAAACGGCTCCGTCTTCATGTCCACCTCACTCTGGACGGTCTCCCACTCCTTGATCTTGCTCGCATAGCGATTCAAATTCGTCGCCTTGGCATCAAAGGCCGCCGTTTCTGACTGCGCCAGCTGCGCTCCCTTTGAATAAAAGAACCCCGCCGCGGCCAAAAATGCCACCACACAAGCTCCCGCCAATACAAAAAACGGTTTGCGCTCCGTCAACTCCCGCGCCTTGGCAACACTCTCCGGAACCAAGTCCAGTTCCATCGGGCAACTGCTCAATCCCCGCAAACCCAAACCAACCAACTCGCCCATCTTGTGCGCCTCCGCGCTGATCTTCTCCGAGTCCGCCTCCGGCGCCACCAACACGTTGCGGAGAGGATTAAAAAATTCCACCGGCAAATTCAGCTTCTCTGTGAAAAATTCGCGAATGTACGGCATCGAAACCGTCGCCCCACACAGATAAACCACAGAAGGCAAAGAGCCGCCTTGCTGCGTCCGATAGAAATTGTTCGTCCTGACAACTTCCGCATGCAATCGCGTGAGCGTGTTTCGAATGACCTTCGACATCGCCGCAATCGCCTCGTCCTCGTGATCGGCATACGCACCCCCAAGCGCGACAAAACCATCCTCGATCTTCTTCTGCTCCGCCTCAAGAAAAGGCGCCTGAAATTCCTTCGCAATAGAAGTCGTGATCGTGCTCCCGCCTACAGGAATACTGCGGGTGAACACACTGTTCCCTTCAATATAAATCAAATTCGTGGTTCGAGCACCAATGTCGACCAATAAGGCCGGCTCCGAAACATCGCTGTAATTGTATCGAAAAGCATTGTAGAGCGCCATCGGCGCCACATCCACCATCGCCGTCTGCAATCCCGGCCCGGTAACCGCATCATTAATCTCATTCAACGCATCCGATTTGATGGCCACCAATACGGCCTCCGGTTCCACGCTGTCTTCCCCACCCAACAACTGGTAGTCCCAAACAACCTCATTGATCGGAAAAGGAACGTTCTGCTGCGCCTCAAACTCGACAATATCTCCCACCTTCTCTTCCGTCAGCGGCGGCAACTTCACAAACCGGGTGAAAACCGACTGCCCGGAGATCGCATACCGCACCGCTTCCTTCTTCAACCCCAGCTCCGCCGATAATTCCTTCACCGACGCAGCCACTTGCGCGTTACGCGAAGAATCCGCCGCCGGATCGCCTAGTAGCTCCGATGACGAGTATTTCTTTAACAACAATCCACCCTGAGGCGTCGCCGAAAACTCAGCGATACTCACCCGCTGGGAGCCAATGTTAAGAGCAACAAAAGAAGTCGGTTCTGCCATGCGGTGCTATACGATAAGACTAATGCGATAGAGATTCTTTCAATCGGCGTCCCGCCCGATTCGTCAACGGGATTGCTCCACGTCCGCATACCGATCCCACCACAACGGTGCAAATGGCGTATCGGACTTCTTCTTTAGTTTTCCTGGCGTCTGCGTCTTCGTTTGCCACCAACGACTACTGGGTTCCAATGTCGCGTCACCACCCACCAACGCTCCGTTATGCCGAATCTCAACAGCCACCGCCGCCACCGCCTTGCTCGCAGACGCCTCCCTCCCAAACAATCCAAGTATCGTCGAAGGCGCGATGTAAACAACCGATGCCGTCGCCTCATCCAAGAGCATGTTCACATGGTTGATCTTCTCATACAGCATCGTTTTCTCGTCACCAAGCATCACGTAATAGCTGAACTCCAAATTCTCGACGATTCCCGACTCCGTCCGCCCCTCAGGCTGAAATATCACCTCGATCTCCACCCACTCCTGCTTCTTCGGTAACTTCTTGCTCTCACTCGTCGAATACTCCGGAGTCTCCACGATCTCAATCGAGATATCCTCCACCTCCACCTTCACCTGATCCTGCGCCATCGCCTCCGAACGCGCAAACATCGCCACCACTCCGACCACACCGACAAGAGCCAGCTTTTGAGAATTTTTCATGTGCTTATTGGGGTTATGAAAATTCCGGGCCAAGGCCCGGCATTCCTAGGGTATTCTGGCAGAATGGGAATTTTTCCCCGCGATGACCAGAAAATTATTAAGGCCGCCCGTGTCGACCGTGGACGCGGAACCTAGCGACTCCCCCTTTCCACTTCAAGCGCCGATCTCCAAAAAATCACGAAAGTATTCGATCGTCTCCCCAATCCCCTCATCAAACGAAACCCGCGGCTCCCACTTCAGCAATTCCTTCGCCCTCCCAATGTCCGGTTGCCTTACCTTTGGGTCGTCTTCCGGCAACGGCTTCCGCTCTACTTCGGAACCGGTCCCGATCTTCGCCAAAATCTTCTCTGCAAATTCCAAGATCGTCATCTCCTTCGGATTGCCAATATTCACCGGTTCATTGACCCCACTCTGCGACAACCTGAAAATCCCATCGATCAAATCAGAAACATAACAAAAACTCCTCGTCTGCGACCCGTCTCCAAATACGGTTAACGGCTCACCCTTCAATGCCTGCCCAATAAAAGCCGGCACCACCCGGCCATCTTCCAACCGCATCCGCGGCCCATAGGTATTAAAAATACGCACTATCTTGGCGTCCACGTCGTGATATCGGTGGTATGCCATCGCCATCGCTTCCGCAAATCGCTTCGCCTCATCATACACCCCTCGAGGTCCAATCGGATTGACGTTGCCCCAATACCCTTCGGTTTGCGGATGCACCAACGGATCGCCATACACTTCGGAAGTTGACGCCAACAAAAACGTCGCCCCTTTGGCCTTCGCCAACCCCAATGCATTGTGCGTCCCCAACGCCCCCACCTTCAGTGTCGGAATCGGGTATTCCAAATAATCAATCGGACTCGCAGGCGAAGCGAAATGAAATACAAAATCCACTTCACCAGGCACAAATATGTAGTTCGAAACATCGTGCTCGAAAAAATGATAGTCCTCATTCCCCGCCAAGTGCTCGATGTTCCTGTCCGAACCCGTGAGGAAATTGTCGATGCCAATCACCCGAAACCCCTCCGCCAACAATCGGTCCGTCAAATGCGAACCAAGAAACCCCGCCCCCCCGGTCACCACCGCTATCTTCTTACCCTCAGATGATCGTTTGCTGAATATGCTCATTTCGTCTTTGCCCGGCACACACCTGCCCTCGGCGGCAAACTACTAAACCCAATAACCGACCACTTCAACTAAACCGCCGCTGCCACCCACTCACTTCGCTCCCTCGGACAACTACCTCGCACCCGCCCCAAACAAAACCACCGGTATCGTCTTCAAAAGAATCTTCAAATCGAGCCACATCGACCAATTATCGATGTACTCAAGATCAAGTGATACCCAGTCGTCGAAATTCGTAATCTTGTTGCGACCCCGCACCTGCCACAAACAGGTCATTCCCGGCTTGACGCTCAAGCGCCGCCGTTGCGCGGATTTCACAATCCGCTCCACCTCGTAAGTCGGAAGCGGACGGGGGCCTACCAAGCTCATCTCCCCGCGAAGCACGTTGATCAGTTGCGGTAACTCATCAATACTCAACTGCCTCAGTATCGAGCCAAACTTGAACACCCGCGGATCCTTCGCAAGCTTGAACACCGGTCCGCTCATCTCGTTCCGCTCTTCAAGCTCAGTCCGCTCATCCTCGGCACCCATATGCATCGTCCGAAACTTATACATTCTGAACGGACGGCCATACCGCCCGCCCCTCATCTGCTTGAAAATCACCGGCCCACCCGAAGACAAGCGAATTCCAATCGCCGCAATTGCCCATATCCAGGCCGTCAAAACCAGCAAAACCAAAGCCCCCACCCGATCGAACAAATCTTTGAACATCAATGCCCACGAAGCCTCCGGAGTCGATTGAAATACCAGCATCGGAATCCCCCCTACCGAATCAAAATTCGGCCGAGTGATCGATGTCCGAATAAATCCCGCAGATAACCACGCCTCGACACCCTCCACTTCACAAGCCTTGATCGCTTCCTCCACCCGGTTGAAATGCACATGCCCGGCCGCAAATAACACCCTCTGCGCATTGTGCTTCTGAAACGCCTTCACCAAATCAATGACCGGCTGCCGCGAGATATCGATCTCCTGCACAACGTCAAATTCCATTCGCTGCTCCACAGGTATCGCCGATAACATCGCCGCCACATCCTCCGGAACACCAGCAACAATCACCTGCTCCCGAATCCCCTTGTCGCTCAATCGCCTCCGAATGATCGCCTTCACGATCGCTTCTTTCGCCAATAGAAAAACCGTCACCAATGCCGGTAGCGCCAAAAAGACAAATCGACTTTGCTCCACCGTTTTTACAAACACCACCACCCCTCCCACTACCAAGCCCAATCCCAATACCGCGCCAAATATCTGCCGGATCGACGTAATCAACGTCTTCTGCAGCGGATGCCGATAGTACCCCTGAATCTCGAGAGCAATCGGCGTGAAAGGCACAACGATCGCCCCCAGCCAAATAAAATCCTTCAACGGCGCAATCGGCCCCTGGCCAAACTGATACTGATATCGCACCGAATGACAGATCACAAACGCCATCGCCACCAAGATCGCATCAATAATCTGATTGAGCTGAAGATTGATTTCCTGTTTACGACCAAGCATGGTGGCGGAGAACGCTGCCCCTTACTAAACTACTGACGCCGAGGAATAGCAAATGACCGGCCGCCCACCATCAGAATTATTTCCCGATCCTCTCAAGCCAAAAGTGGTCGCCACCGTCCATCATCCCGATGATATCGCCCTCCTCTCGTCAAATTTTTCCCCGGAATTGGCCGATATTGCCGAATTTCGCCTCGATTGCCTCGGCGAGCCAAAGCTCCCCCTCGAGCAATCCCCCGTCCCCATTATCATCACCGCTCGCCACCCGGACGAAGGAGGGACCGGTTCCTGCTCGGAAACAGAGCGCCTTCAACTCCTCATGGATCACTACAAGAGCGCCGCCGCCGTCGATCTCGAACTCGCATCGAAAGACGCCATCCGGGAACTCGCCCCCGCACTGAGAGAAGAAAACAAAACGCTCATTCTCTCCTGGCACGACTTTAAGCAAACACCGCCGTCATCTCTCCTGAACGACAAAATCAAAGAAGCCGAATCCTTGCACGCCGATGTCGTTAAGATCGCAGCCACTCCTGAGTCACTTGGCGATCTAGAACGCCTTCTCGATCTATTGAAGGCAAACTCCCGCATTCCCATCAGCGTAATGGGCATGGGCCCGTTCGGTCCGGTCTCCCGGCTCCTTCTCGCTCAAAACGGTTCCTGCCTCAACTACGGCTACCTCTCCCAACCCAACGCCCCGGGACAATGGCCCGCCCATCTCCTCAAAACCGCCCTTCAAGCCTTGGGCCCCGCCAGTTGATTCACCACTTCGATCGGAGCGTCCGGCAACGCCCTCAAGAACGCGCTCCCATACCGCTTCGTCAGCACCCGGTTGTCTAACAAAACAACAATTCCACGGTCACGATTCGACCGAATCAATCGCCCGATCCCTTGCCGAAGCTTCAATATCGCCTCCGGCAACGAATACTCCATGAAAGAGTTCCCCCCGTCTTCCTGAATCTTCTCCAATCGAGAAGCCACCAAAGGATGATCCGGAACCGCAAACGGCAACCGCGTCACGATCACGTTCGACAAAGACTCGCCGGGGACATCCACCCCCGTCCAAAAAGTGTCCGTCCCAAATAACACACTCGTCGTGTCTTCACGAAACTCTTCCAATATCTGCCGCGGCGATCGCCCGTCACCCTGCGTCAATAAAGTCCAGCCTCGATCAGCAAAGTAATCCCGCGTCTTCTCGGCGACCGATCGCAGTAAGCGGTAACTCGTAAACAATACAAACGCGCGCCCCCCGGACTCATCCACAAAATGACGCACCCATTCCGATAACGCATCCTCATACCCCTCCCCGTCTGGAGCCGGCATCGCCTTCGCAACATAAACCTTCATCTGCCGCTCGTAATCGAAAGGACTCCCGATACACTCCGCCTCCACATGCTCCGCCCCAATGCGATTTCGAAAGTACCCCAAATCCTCCGCTCCAATCGACAACGTCGCGCTCGTCAATACGCACGGCCGACCCGCGGCAAACAAAACCTCGCGCAGTCGCTCTGCCATATCGATCGGAGCCGCGTTCAATGTCAAAGTCCGCCCCGCCCCACCCGACTTTTCAACCCAGTAAACGTGCTCCTCCAATTCCTGATCCAAAAAAGCTCTTACCCCAAGCCTCGCGTCACGCAACCTCCCCGCCAAATCATCCAACTCGATCCGGTCCCTGTCCGCTTTCTGGTCCTCCGCCAATTCCCGCACCCGTTCCTCCACCTCCGCCAACGGCGCGGCCAAAGAATCTTCCACCAACTCCGCGTTTCGCACCCGAAATTCACGCCCCCACTCCCCGAAACGACACCGCTCTTCGACCGATGAAAAAAACTCGTCGATCGCTCCATGCAACGCCTTCACCGCCTCGATCCCGCGTTCATCCGCCAAGCGTCGCAACAACCCCTTCCGCGTTCGTAAGTGATACAATCGCTGTGCCTCATGGCGCACTCCATACTGCGATACCCCCATTCCCAATTGCCGCTGCGCCACCCCCTCTATCGTATGCGCCTCGTCAAAAATCACAAAATCGTCCGGAAACAAAAACCCCCGGTCCCCATCGTCCATCCCCTCCATCGACGCCAACAACGTAAAAAATAATGTGTGATTCAATACCACCACATCCGCTTCCCCTACCCGGCGACGCGCCTCCTGGTAAAAACACAAACTGCCCACGCCACAAGTCTTCGGAGTACACGCATGACTCTCACTGCAAACCTGAGACCAAAGCGCCGGCTTCGGCGCAAACTCCAAGTCCGACAAGGTTCCGTCACGCGTTTCCTCGCACCACTCCCGAATCTCCTCCAATTCGTCCCGGTCCCCCCGCGAAAACAAATCATCTCCCTGCTTCAGCGCCCACTTGAGTCGATTGGGACAAATATAGTTCCGGCGCCCCTTCAACAACACCGCCTCAAATTCCTCACCCATTACCTTCCTCAAAATCGGAATGTCCTTCCCAATCAATTGCTCCTGCAATTGAATCGTATGGGTCGAAATCACCGCCTTGCTCTTGGTCTCCCTCGCATACCGCACCGCCGGCGCAAGGTATGCCAACGATTTGCCCACCCCCGTCCCCGCCTCAATCACCAAGGGCCGGGACTCCGAAAGCGCCGACGCCACCTTCACCGCCATCTCCTGTTGCTCAGGCCGATACTCAAAGTCACGCGACCTCGAAAGCGCCCCCTCTTCCGAGAAAAACCCCCGCATCTCGTCCGCAAATCCGCCCCGCCCACTCTCTTCAGAAATCGATATCATATCCGTCGGTCCGCCCTCCCCCGCCACTCCCGATAGTCCCCTGCACCCACTCGCCACGCCCAATTCCCCGGCGCATCCACGCCCATAGCCCTTTTGGAATCCATCATGTCAAATATTGCATCCCGCTCCCAGATCGCGCACATTGCCAGCGAGGACACAAGGGAATCGCATTGAGAAAATTCGTCCAGCCATTTTTATCCGGCCTGCAAAAGTTCGCCAATTCACCCCTGTCCTCCCCGCTCCTCCTCATCGCGGGAATTCTCATCGCCGGCGCAAGCGCCTTCTTCTTCGTCCAAACCAAGTTGGATACCGCATGGCTCGATCACGAGATCATCCAAATCGGCATCAATGCCGACCCGCCCTTCAACGTCCCCATCTTCTCAAGAGAAACCTTTATCAAGCACGAAATCCCCTACCTCCTTCCCACCTTGGGTAAATTCTACATCCTCGGCGTCATCCTCTGTATCCCCGGATTTCTCGTCTCCCTCTATCGCCGTCGCCATGGCACCTGGCTCAAACCGATCACACTCTTCTGCCTCGCTCTTCTCTTCGCATGGCTCCCCTACGAACTGGCCGTCTCCCTCCCCGTCGCCCTCACCAGCCACCTTGGTGAAGTCCCCGCCCCCCTCTTCACAATCCTCAAAACCGTCCTCATCGGCCTCCTCATCCTCTCACCCGCTCTCCTCGCTTTTTACTACGCCCGCGCCGCGCTGATGGAACGATACGTTCTTCAGAATTTTATCGTCCCCTTCGTCTTCTGCTTCGTCGGAATCCTCGCTATCTGGATTATCTACGACTTGAGCGATAACGGACCCGATTTTCTCGATGCCAAAACCCCCCTCCTCCAAATCATCTGGTTCTACATCCAACGCCTCCCCCAAGTGGTCCTCCTCATCATGCCCGTCACGCTCCTCCTCGCCATTCTCTACTCCCTGGGGAAGATGTCCCGATCCAATGAACTCATCTCAATGCTCGGCGCCGGCAAAAGCCTCACCAGCATCCTGAAACCAATCTTCGTCTTCGGCGCCATGGCCACCCTCGTCTGCCTCATCCTCAACTACGAATGGGCCCCTTGGGCCGAAGGCAATCAGGATTCCATGCTCGATAAACTCAATCGGAAAGGAGAAGAAAAAGCCGCTGGCATCAATCAAATGCACCACAGCGAAGCCGAGAATCGCACCTGGTTCATCGGACTCATCCCGTTCAACCTCGTCGAAAACAAACTCCGAAATGTCGAGGTCCGCCAACGCGACGAATCCGGACGCATCGTGTCCACAATCTTCGCCAACTCCGCTTTCTGGTTCTCAAAAATCGGTCACTGGAAATTCTACAACGGCCGGCGCATCCTATACAACGACCCCGAAAACAGCTCACCGGCAAACCGCTACGTGATCGAAGATTTTTCCTCCTACGATGTCGATTCTCCCTGGAGCGAAAACCCATGGAAATTGATCAGCTCCAGCCTGAAACCGGAATACCTCGGCATCCCACAACTCACCTCCTACCTGAAAACAAATCACGACTACACCCCCTCAAAACTCGCTCCTTTCCGCACCCATTGGCACTACCGCTGGTCCCTCCCCCTCAGCTGCCTCGTGATCGTTCTCATCGCCGCCCCCCTTGGAGTCGTCTACTCGCGTAGAGGCATTCTCGGTGGCGTCGCCTCCTCCATTTTCATATTCGCCCTCCTCGTCTTCACCAGCCACTCCTTCCTCGCCCTCGGTAAAGGAAACCACCTCCCGCCCCTCGTTGCCGCATGGCTGGCCAACCTCCTCTTCCTCGTCGTCGGCGTGGCCCTCTACTGGTCGAAAGCACGAAATCGCGAACTCCCAAAACTCTCCGATATTCCCAATCTTTTTAAATCGACGCGCTGATTCTTCTTTGACCCGGCGGTAACCTTCCCTATTTTCCGCCCCATATCCCTATGGCCATCGTCGAAAAATGGAATATCAAAGCACGCGCTCACCGCTGCTCAAAGACAGAACAAGAGTTCTCCGAAGGCGACCCCTTCTACACGGCCCTCTTCGAAGATCCCGAAAATGATGGCTTCGTGCGCCAGGACTACTCGGAAACCGCATGGCAGGAACTACAGGATACCCTGAAGCCCTTTTCCTTCTGGCGCTCCACATACGAACCCCCACCGTCCGATGACGCCGGACCGGTCGTCGAAAAACAAACCGCAGAATCCCTCCTCTGGCGACTCATCGAAGAGGACGAAGCCCACACCGAAAATGCCCGATACGTTCTCGCCGTCATGCTCGAACGAGATAAAAAACTCAGGCAAACCGATACCCAGGATACCGACAACGGCCGCTACCTTATCTACGAACACCGGGAATCCGGCGAGGTCATTATCATCAAAGACCCAAAACTGCGCCTGGAAGAAGTAGAGCCCGTCCAGGATGAAGTGAGCCAACTCCTCGGCGCTCCCCCGCGCGAATTGGCTGCCGACGATGACACGGCAACCGAAGATTCTACCGAACCGGAGACCGCCCCTCCCTCGGAAGCCTGATCGCACCCCCTTGCCTGCCCGCCCCTTTACGGGTAAATTTCCCATCATGCTCCCCTGGTTCCAGGACAACGCCTTCCCCCTCTACCTCGCACCCATGGCCGGCGTCACCGATCGCGTCTTCCGAGGCCTCTGCAAAGAACTCGGCGCCGATGTCATGGTCACCGAGTTCGTTTCCTCGGAAGGGATCATCCGACGCGATGACCGCACCCGCAAATACACCGAGTTCGATGAGGCCCAGCGCCCCATCGGTGTTCAACTCTTCGGCGCCGACGGCCAAAACATGGCCGAAGCCGCGAACAAAATTATCGACTGGAAACGCCCCGATTTTATCGATCTGAATTTCGGCTGCCCCGTCAAAAAAGTCGTCGCCAAAAACGGAGGCTCCTCGCTCCTGAGAGATTGCCCCCTCCTCGCCGATACCGCCTCCGCCGTCGCCAAAGGCGTCGGCGACCGCGTTCCCGTCACCGCAAAAATTCGCATCGGTTGGGACACCTCTTCCATCAACGCCCCCTCCGTCTGCCGCATCCTCGAAGACTGCGGAATGCAGGCCATCGCCGTCCACGGCCGCACGCGGGCCCAAGGCTACTCCGGCGACGCCGATTGGGACGTTATCGACGAATGCGCCCGCACCGTCTCGATCCCCGTCGTCGGCAATGGCGATGTCTCCAACGGAACCGATGTCGAACACCGCAAAAATACCACCGCCGTCAGCGGCATCATGATCGGTCGGGCCGCCATGCAAAACCCCTGGGTCTTCCAGGAAGCAAAACACTATCTCGAAACCGGAAAGCAACCAAAACCCGTCCCCGTCGAAACCCGATGGGCGTTGATCCGCCAACACTGCCGCCTCGCCATCGAATGGGGACGCTACGGCGACGAGAAACGCACGCTCATGTCCATGCGCTCTCGCCTCATGGCCTATTCCAAGTCCCTCCCCCGCGGTAAATACCTCCGCACACGCTTCTCCACCCTCTCTTCCCTCGCCGAACTCGACGACATCGCCGCCGACTACATGAACCTCGCCCGGAACCCGCCCGTCGCCGCGTAGGCGCTTCCCTCCCTTCATGCCGGTCGATCCCAACATCTACTTCGTCATTATCCTCGCCACCGTGGTCGGCCTCTACCTGCTCGACCTCGCATCTAACCTCCTCAATCTGAAAGCGCTCTCCCCCGACCTCCCCGAAGAGTTCGCCGATACCTACGACCCCGAGAAATACCGCGAGTCCCAGGAATACACCCGCGTCACCACTCGCTTCGGTTTCCTCGAATCCGCCGTCTCGCTCGCCATTTTTCTCGCGTTTTGGTTTCTCGGCGGATTCGAATGGCTCGATCAGTTCGCCCGAGGCTTTGGCTTTGGCCCCATCATCACCGGACTCATCTTCGCCGCGGCCCTCTTCCTCGCCGGCCAAATCCTCGATCTCCCGTTCGAAATCTACGACACCTTCGTCATCGAAGAAAAATTCGGCTTCAACAAAACCAGCCCCCTCACCTTCACCCTCGATCTGGTCAAAGGGCTCGCCCTAAGCGCCCTCCTCGGCCTCCCCATCCTCGCCCTCCTCCTCTACCTCTTCAGCACCTTCCAATACGCCTGGCTCATCGGCTGGATCGCCGTTTCCGGCTTCTCTCTCCTCCTCGTCTACCTCGCCCCCCGCTTCATCCTCCCCCTCTTCAACAAGTTCAGCCCACTCGAAGACGGCGAACTCAAATCCGCCATCCACGCCATGGCGGAAAAATGCCGCTTCCCCCTCACCGAAGTCTCCGTCATGGACGGCTCAAAACGATCCAGCAAATCCAATGCCTTCTTCACCGGTTTCGGCAAAAACAAAAAGATCGCTCTCTTCGATACGCTCATCGAAAACCACGGCACCCAGGAATTGGTCGCCGTCCTCGCCCACGAAATCGGCCACTTCAAAAAGAAACACATCCACCAAGGCATTGCCATCGGCATCCTCCAAACCGGCCTCCTCTTCTTCGTTTTCAATTTCTTCCTGAACAACAAAGAACTCTCCGCCGCCTTCGGTGTCACCCAAACCTCCGTCTACATGAGCCTGGTGCTCTTCGCCCTCCTCTTCAAACCCATCAACAAAATCCTCTCCGTCCTCCTCGCCATGCTGAGCCGGAAAAACGAATTCGAAGCCGATGCCTACGCCGCCACCCATACCGGCTCCCCGGAATCACTCGTCACCGCCCTCAAAAAACTCTCCGCCGACAATCTCTCCAACCTCACCCCACACCCGCTCCTCGTCTTCCTCTCCTACTCACACCCACCCACCCTCCAGCGCATCGCCGCCCTCCGCACCCACACCAACTCCCCCGGTTGACACCCGCCGCCCTCGATCTTCCTCGCCCACCTTGGAATTTTTTCCAGAAATGGCCTAAAACTTGCTTCACTCTCCCCTTGAGACTACAATGCTCCGGGCTCCCCAAGCCCCCCGCACCCCATGTCCGGCCCCGGTCTCCAGCAATCCCAATCGCTCGGCCTGCAGCAACAGCAGACCATCGCGCCCCAAATGCAGCAAAGCCTGCTCATCCTACAGGCGCCCACCCTCGAACTCCGCCAACTCATCCAACAGGAACTCTCCGCCAACCCCACCCTCGAAGATCTTACCGAAGAAATTTCCCTCGAAGAAACCACCCAAGACCCCGAGGAAGACGACTTCGACGAAGAGTTCGCCGCCCTCTCACAACTCGACGACGAATGGCGCGACTACATGTCGCAATCCCGCTCCGTATCCGCCCGCTCCGCCGAGGACGAAGAGAAACGCCAGTTCCTCCTCGACTCCCTCGTCGACCCCGTGACCCTCCAGGAACACCTCCTCGAACAACTCGGCACCTCGGACCTTGACGAAGAAAATCGTAAAATCGGCGAACTCCTTATCGGGAATATCGATGACGCCGGCTTCCTACAGGTCTCCCTCGAAGACCTCTGCTTCTCCAGTGGCATCCCCCTCCCCGCCCTCGAAAAAGTAAAGAACATCATCAACTCCTTCCACCCCGTCGGCGTCGGCTCAGAAAACCTCGCCGAATGCCTCGCCATCCAATTGGACCGCCTCGACAAAGCCCACAGCCTCGAGTCACGCATCGTCACCGGCCACCTCGACGATCTCGCAAAAAAACGATACCCCCTCATCGCCCGAAAACTCGGCGTCTCCACCCAACAGGTCAGCCGCGCCGCAGATTTCATCTCCACCCTCGAACCCAAACCCGGACGCATCTTTAGCTCGGACGTCAGCCGATACATCACCCCCGATGTCGCCATCGAATCCGACGGAGAAGGCGGTTTCCGCATAAACCTGAACAACGAACAGGTCCCCCACCTCCGCATCAGCAATACCTACAAAGACCTCATGGCCCGCCCCGGAAACAAAGGGGATGTCAAAAACTACATCCGCGACAAGATTCGCAATGGCAAGTTTCTCATCCGCAGCATCCACCAGCGCCAAGACACCATCCGCCGCATCTCCGAACAAATCGCCGAACGCCAACGCGAGTTCCTCGACGGCGGCCCCGCCTGCCTCAAACCCATGAATATGGCCCAGATCGCCGATGCCATCGGTGTCCACGAAACCACCGTCAGCCGCGCCATCGCCGGAAAATACATCGCCACACCCCATGGCGTCTTCGAAATGAAGTACTTCTTCACGCCCGGTTACAAAACCGAGTCCGGAGAAAGCATGAGCAACACCAGCGTCAAAGGCACCCTCGCGGAAATCGTCAAAAACGAAGACCCCACCAAACCCTATAGCGATCAAAAACTCGTCGCCCTCCTGAAGAATAAAGGCATCAACATCGCCCGCCGCACCGTCGCCAAATACCGGGATGAACTCAATATTCTCCCCAGCAACATGAGAAAATCATACTGATTGCCCCCCTACAGAGCATTCTTTGCTCGACAGACCGCCCCCGATAATCCTCTCTTTAATCCCTCCATTCCCCCCATGCCCTCGGACACCCAAGTTCGCGAAGCCCTATCTCAGGTCAATTACCCCGGTTTCAGCCGGGACATCGTCTCCTTCGGCCTCGTCAAAGACGTTGCCCTCGATGGCGATAACGTCACCGTCGATATCTCCCTCGCCACCCGCGATCCCAAAAGTCCCCAACTCATCCTCGAAGGCGCCCAGGCCGCTCTCGACGCCATTCCCGGAATCGGAGACGCCAAAATCAATTTCGATATCAAGGAACCTCCTGCCTCCGCCTCCCAACCCGGCCCCTCACAGGACGATCCCGCCGCCGGCCAATCCAGCATCCCCGGCGTCAAAAAAATCATCGCCGTCGCCAGCGGAAAAGGCGGCGTCGGCAAATCCACCGTCGCTTCCAACCTCGCCGTCGCCCTCGCCCAATCAGAAGGAAACCCCTCCGTCGGTCTCTGCGACTGCGACCTCTACGGCCCCAGCATCGCCCTCATGTTCGGCGCAGACGATCAACCCCTCGCCAACGACCAAAATCAAATCATCCCCATCATTCGCCACGGACTCAAAATCATGTCCATGGGCCTGCTCCTGGATGATACCTCCGCCGCCATCGTCCGCGGCCCCATGGCCACCCGCTACACCCAGCAATTCCTCCGCCAGGTAGCCTGGGACGAGCTCGACTACCTCATCCTCGACCTCCCCCCGGGCACCGGAGACATCCAGCTCACCATCGTCCAAACCGTCGCCCTCGACGGCGCCGTCATCGTCACCACCCCCCAGGAAGTCGCCCTCATCGACGCCCGCAAAGCCGTCTCCATGTTCGGAAAAGTGAATGTCCCCATCCTTGGGATCGTCGAAAACATGAGCTACTTTGAAGCCGACGATGGCACCCGATATGACATTTTTGGCAAAGGCGGCGGCGCGAAAGAAGCCGAACGCTGTGGTGTGCCCCTCCTCGGCCAAATCCCCATCGATATCGCCACACGCGAACGCGCCGATCAAGGAACGCCTGTCGCTACTCTTCCGCAAAACGAATCACCCGCCAGCAAAGTCTTCCACGAAGTCGCAGCAGAAGTCGTTAACTCGATTCCTAAGATATCTTAAATATTTTTCTTGCCCCAAAAGCACATCAGTGCGAAATTCCCGAACCCCCTAACTGTATCAAAAACAATGAGTAAGTCCCAAAGCTCCCAATCAGGCGTGGACGACTCCCTCTTGAAAAACTCGAGCCTCTACAAAGAGTTTCTCGCCGAGCGCGAAGAAATCCTCAGACATAAGTGGCTCAAGAGCGAAGAAACCGGAAAAGATGTCGGCTTCGAAAGCGCTCTCCTCGACTGGATGCTCAATCACCGCGCCGACTGGCGCGCGGCACGAAACAAAGCATCAGCTTAGTCCTCTGTCTCAATCTCTCTCCGTCCAGGTTCGCTACACGTCAAGTGTCGCAAACTTGTCCGCCACCATTCGCTCGATCACCGCTTCGATCGCATCGTCCCCAATCCGCTTGATCACCTCGTCAATGAATCCAAAAGTGATCAACTTTCGCGCCGCCTCCGGTTCCACTCCACGCGATAAAAGATAGAACAACTGCTCCTCGTCGATCTGTCCCGCCGTCGCCCCATGACTGCATTTCACCTGGTCCGCATTGATCTCCAATCCCGGCATCGAATTCGCCTCCGCTTCATTGCTTCCCAATAAGTTGCGGCACTTTTGATAAGCATCCGTGTAATGAGCGTCCTCGTCCACCTGGATCAGCCCGGCAAAGATGGTCCGCGCTTGATCATATAATGCGTTTTTATAGAGCAAATCGCTCGTAGTCCGCGGAGCCTCATGATGTTGCAACGTGCGCTGATCATACTCCTCGTCGCCGCTCGCGACGTTCGCCGACAACATATCGCTGTTCGCGCCTTCCCCCAGCAAGTGACTCACACCCTCATTCCGTACCCAGCCCGCACCCAGGTTGGCAATGAATGACAATGCATTCCCGTCCCGCTGCACCGCCGTCGAGTTCATCTGCACATGCCGCGATTCATACGAAAGATTCTGATGAATCAAATACCGCACCCGCGCGCCCTCTCCGACCACCAAATCCCCCACCCCCACCGAAAGGGAAGTATCCTCCCCGTCCACCGCCGAAAGATAGTGCTCGATCACGGTCACCTCCGCGTTGGCCTCCGCCACGATCAAGGTATGGGGAAACACCGCCACATCACGGCCGCTCGTCCAATGATATACCTCAATCGGCGCCTCAACGACGACCCCCTTCGGCACATAGACGAAAATCCCCGCCCGAACCACCGCCTCATGCAAGGCCGCCAGTTTCTCGCCCCCCAATTCCTGCTCCCCCGCCATAAAATGCGCCTCAACGAGCTCGGGATGCGCTTCCACGGCCTTCGCCAAAGGCAAAACAACCACTCCTGAGTCACCCGGCACCTCGCTCGCGATCAATCGATCGTTCGCGAAAACATACCGCGCCGCCACCGATTCCAAATAGGCCGAGCGGACAATCATCTCCGCCACGCTCGCATCCTCCACGGGGTCGGCATGCCGGTATCGCTCCAAATCCAAGTTCTTCAGATTGGCAAAACGCCAGGCCTCATCCCGCCGCCCCGGCATCGGCAAGGCCTCAAATCGCTCCCACGCCGCTTCCTGCCGCCTCACAAACCAATCCGCCCATTCGCCGCCGTCACTCTGCGGCCGGCCGGCCAAAACGCCCCCACTCTGCTCCTCCACCGGATTCAATTCCATTACTGCGTCAGACATCTCGTTTCAAAAATCAATACTCACCCCGGTTACTCCCCCGCGTCACCCGACGCTCCCCTCCATCTCCAAATCGATCAACCGCTTCAGCTCGACGCTGTATTCCATCGGAAACTCACGGACCAAATCGTTCACAAAGCCGTTCACGCTCAAGCTCATCGCCTCCGCCTCGCTCAATCCACGCTGCTGCATGTAAAAAATCTGCTCCTCGCTCACTTGGCTCACACTCGCCTCGTGCTGCGTCGCATGCTGGTTCCCCCGCACGGTGATCGCCGGATAGGTGTCCGTCCGGCTGTTCGAATTGATCAACAAAGCATCACACTCGGTGTTGTTCTTGCACCCCTTGAGATGCTTCGGAATATGCACCAATCCCCGATACGTCGCCTGCCCCTCACCCACGCTGATCGATTTCGACACGATGTTCGAACTCGTCTCGTCCGCCGCATGAATCATCTTCGCCCCCGTGTCCTGGTGCTGCCCGTCATTCGCCAAGGCAATGCTGATGACCTCCCCGCGCGCTTTCCGCCCCTTCATGATCACGCCCGGATACTTCATCGTGAGACGCGATCCAATATTGCAGTCAATCCACCGAATCTCCGCGTTCTCATGCGCCAAACCCCGCTTCGTCACCAGATTGAACACGTTCGCGCTCCAATTCTGCACGGTGATGTATTGAATCTTGGCATCCTTCATCGCCACGAGTTCCACCACCGCGCTGTGCAGGGTCGAGGTCTCGAACTTCGGCGCCGTGCAACCCTCCATATAGGTCACTTCCGCCCCCTCATCGACCACGATCAAGGTCCGCTCAAACTGCCCAAAGTTCTCGGCATTGATCCGGAAATACGCCTGCAACGGATGCCGCACCTTCACCCCAGGCGGCACATAGATAAAACTCCCCCCGCTGAACACCGCGCTGTTCAAAGCGGAAAACTTGTTGTCACTCGTCGGAATCACTTTCCCGAACCACCGACGGAACAGTTCCGCATGCTCGCGCAACCCCTCCGTGCTGTTCACAAAAATCACCCCGTCCTTCTCCAACTCCTCCTTCACGTTGGAATAGGCCGCCTCACTGTCAAATTGCGCTTCCACCCCCGCCAAAAACTTCCGCTCCTTCTCCGGAATCCCCAAGCGCTCAAAGGTCTCCTTCACGTCGTCCGGCACTTCGTCCCAACTCCGCGTCGGCTGCTGCCCCTTGGACAAGTAATACCGAATCTTGTCGAAATCGATGTTCTCCAAATCCTTACTCGCCCAATGCGTCGGCATCGGCTTCTCCTCGAACACCTTCAATGCCCGCTTCCGGAAATCCCGGACCCACTCCGCTTCCTTCTTCACCTCGGAGATGTAATCAATCGTCGCTTCGGTCAGTCCCGTCCCGGCGTCGTAACTGTAATCCTCCGGATAAGCAAAATCACCCTGCGTCTGGTCAATCGAGACCGCCGCTGTCGTCAGATCGTCTTGTGTCTTTTCCATCAATTTATCTCGCTCAAATCACAAATGCCACGGTCACACACCGGCGCCCGCCATCTCACCCTTCACCCAGTCATACCCCTTCTCTTCCAACTCCAAGGCCAAATCCTTCCCGCCCGTCTTCACCACCTGGCCGTCCGCCATGACATGCACGACGTCCGGCACAATGTAATCCAGCAGGCGCTGGTAATGCGTGATCACCAAAAAACCCCGCTCCGGCGACCGCATCGCGTTCACCCCCTTCGCCACCACTTTCAAAGCATCGATATCCAATCCACTGTCCGTCTCGTCCAGGACCGCAAACCTCGGCTCCAACATCATCATCTGCAGCACTTCGTTGCGCTTCTTTTCCCCGCCCGAAAACCCTTCATTCACCGATCGACCCGTACACGACCGGTCGATCTCCAGCTCGTCCATCTTCTCATACAACGCCTTGTAAAACGCCACCGCATCCACTTCCTCACCCTTTGGCATCCGCGCCTGCAAGGCCGCCCGAATAAAGTTCGCGTTGCTCACCCCGGGGATCTCGATCGGATATTGAAACGCCAGGAAAAAACCCGCCCGCGACCGCTCATCAATATCCAGGGACATCAAATCCTCCCCGTCCATCGTCACTTCACCGGCCGTCACCTCATAATCCTCATGCCCCGCCAATACTTTCGCCAAGGTGCTCTTCCCAGACCCGTTCGGCCCCATGATCGCATGCACTTCACCATTCGGAACTTCAAGATCAAATCCCTTGATGATCTCCTGTCCCTCAATCCCCGCTCTCAATCCTTTAATCGCTAATGAACTCATCTGTTTTTCTATACGTCTGATACAAATATTTATCTGCTCGCCTTTTCGGCCTCCAAACACTTCGGACACGACCCCTTGATCGCAAACTCCACGTGATCCACCACACTCCCCTCAGGCAATTGCCAGGCCCCCGTCGCATCCATCCCCTCCTTCAAAACCACATCCGATATCGTCCCGCAAGACTCACAAAAAAAGTGCGCGTGCTCCTTCAAATTCGGACAATACCGTGACGCCTCACGATCCACGTTCACCTGCTTCACCAACCCGCATTGCGTCAACGTCTCCAGGCAATTGTAAACGGTCGCCAATGAAATACTCGGCATTCGACTCTTGGTCCGGTCAAAAACCTCCGATGCCGTCGGATGATCCCGCTTCGACATCAATACGTCGTAAACCACCTTGCGCTGCTTGGTCATCCGGAACTCGCCCAGCTCCTCTGCCAATCGGCTCTGTCCTGCTGCTTTCGCTTTCATCACTTGAGATTTAGTCTCAATAAACCCATACCGAGCCCCTACTTTATATCAAGAATTATTCTAAAAAAGTCCCCACACTCGCCCCAGGCCTGCTCCCAGCAGCCCCCTCACCCCAAAAAAAGACCTTCCCCGCCCCCCGACCACCCGCTATCCATTCCCCATGCATCTCGGTCTCATCGGCTGCGGAAAAATGGGCCAAGCCCTCCTCAAGGGGGTCCTCCACGCCCAACTCTGCCCCCATAACGAAATCGCCGTCCACGACAAGTTCCCCGATCCCGTTCAACACCTCGTCGCCGACTTCGGCGTCCACGCCGCCGGCTCCAACCAAGCGGTCGCGGAACAAGCCGATACCGTGATCCTCGCCGTGAAACCGGTCGACAAAATTCCCATGCTCGGCGAACTCGCCGCAACACCCCAATCCACCCTCTTCATCTCCATCGCCGCCGGCATCCGCATCGACGCCCTCGAACAAGCCCTCAATATTCCGGAAAGCAATCACCGCGTCGTGCGCGTAATGCCCAATACCCCCGCCCTCGTCGGAAAAGGCGCGTCCGCCTACGCCCTCGGTTCCACAACCACAAAAGAAGACGCCGTCACCACCGAGAAAATCCTCGGCTCCGTCGGCATCATCGAATGCGTGACGGAAGAACTCCTCGATACCGTCACCGCCCTCAGCGGCAGTGGCCCCGCTTACATCTTCGCCATGATCGAATCCATGATCGCCGGTGCCGTCGAACTCGGTCTCGATGAAAAAACCGCCCGCGATCTCACCGTCCAAACCGTCGCCGGCGCCGCGGAAATGGTGGCCCAAACCGGCGAATCCCCCGCCACCCTCCGCGAAAATGTCACCAGCCCCAACGGCACGACCTTCGCCGCCCTCGAATCCATGCGCGCCAACGACTTCGACCAAATCATCCGCCAAGCCCTGAAAGCCGCCCACACCCGCTCCATCGAACTGGGCAATCCCCCAGCCCAGTAAGCTGCGAAACTGCGAGACTGCGCAACTACTCCCGATCCGTAATCGCCCCCTCCGAAGCCGAAGTCACCAACTTCGCATACTTCGCCAACACCCCGCGCCGATACCGCGGCTTCGGCTGCTTCCACGCCGCCTGGCGCCGCTTCATCTCCGCCTTCGATACCTTCCAGTCAATCACGCGCTTCTTCGAGTCGATCGTGATCTCGTCTCCGTTCTTCACCAGCCCGATCGGGCCGCCCACAAACGCCTCCGGAGTGATGTGACCCGCCACAAAGCCGTGACTCCCCCCGGAAAAACGCCCGTCCGTAATCAACGCGACATCATTTCCCAATCCCCGCCCCATAATCGCACCCGTCGGCCCTAACATTTCCCGCATCCCTGGTCCGCCCTTCGGTCCCTCCATCCGAATCACGATGACATCCCCCTTCTTGATCTTCCCGCTCAGGATCGCCTTCATCGCCGCTTCCTCGGACTCAAAAACCCGCGCCTTGCCCGTAAATTTCTCGCCTTCCTTCCCGCTGATCTTCGCCACCGCCCCCTCCGGCGCCAAACTCCCATACAAAATCACCAAGTGCCCGTCATTCTTGATGGGATCGCTCAACTTCCGGATGATCTTCTGCCCCTTCGGATAGCTCCCCTTCACCTTGGCCAAATTCTGCTTCAAGGTCTTCCCCGTCACGGTCAAGCAATCTCCGTGCAACAGCCCTTCCTTCAAAAGGGTCTTCATCAAAGGCAAGGTCCCACCGATCGAAACCAAGTGCGCCATCTCATACTTCCCGCTCGGCTTCAAATCCGCCAACACCGGCACCCGCTTCCCAATCCGCGTGAAATCATCGATCGATAACCGCACCCCCGCGGTGTCCGCCATCGCCAGTAAATGCAGCACCGCGTTCGTCGACCCCCCCACAGCCATGACCATGGTGATCGCGTTCTCAAACGACTCGCGCGACAAAATATCGCTCGGCCGAATTCCCCGCTGGATCATGTTCAGAACCGCCGCGCCCGCGTCATGACAATCCATCATCTTCTCGTCCGAGACCGCCGTCTGCGCCGAGCTGTTCGGCAAACTCAATCCCAAGGCCTCAATCGCCGTGGCCATGGTGTTCGCGGTATACATCCCCCCGCACGCCCCCTCGCCGGGAATGGCGTTCTCCTCAATCTGCCGTAACCGCCGATCCGATATCTGCCCCGTCGCATGCTGACCCACGGCTTCGAACACCGACACGATATCCAGCTCTTCATCATTCAAACACCCCGGCAGGATCGACCCGCCATACACAAACACCGCCGGCCGGTTGAGCCGCGCCATCGCCATGACAAATCCCGGCATGTTCTTGTCACAAGCTCCCAGCCCCACAATCCCGTCAAACCCCTCGCACGCCGCCACGGTCTCAATCGAATCCGCAATCACCTCGCGCGACACCAGCGAATACTTCATCCCCTCCGTCCCCATGGATATCCCGTCGGAGATAGTGATGGTATTGAACTGCACCGCCTTCCCACCCGCGGCATTCACCCCCTTCGACGACTCCGCCGCCAGGCGATTCAAATGAATGTTGCAAGGCGTCACTTCCCCCCACGCCGACACCACCCCGATCTGGTTCTTTTGAAAATCCTTCCGCGAAAATCCCACTGCATGCAGCATCGCCCGACTCGGCGCCCGGTCCGCCCCATCCACCACCGCCGACGAATACTTCCGCTCCAAAGCCACGCTCTTCTTCTTGCTACTCCGCTTCTTCATAAACTCAATCTCGAAATCCTTCTCCCGAACCCTCCCACCGTCAAGCCCCACCCTTCCCACCAGAAAAGCCCCCCTCATCTCCCTCCTTGGAGGGTCGCGCTCCCGCGCGACCACGTTCGCCCCTATCCCCCCACTTTCCCCCAACTCAGCCCACGGCCCCCAGCATCCAGCATCCAGCATCCAGCATCCAGCATCCAGC
>JBCCIR010000030.1:0-42662 GCA_039028175.1 Verrucomicrobiota bacterium | reverse complement strand
CCCATTTTCACCCTCCTTGGAGGGTCGTGCTCCCGCACGACCACCGTCCGCCCAAACCCCCACCGCTCAACAGCCCCCACCTATTCTCCCCACCCCGACCTCAGAACTTCATCCTTCAAAATTCGCGCCTCCGCGCGCTCCCCCCCTGCGAAACTGCGCAACTGCGTACCTGCGAAACTTCCTCCATCACAAATATTTTTGAATACTCCCCCTCCAAACCCGGTCTACCCCATTGACCCCATGCCTCCCGATACTCATACTCATACTCCTGCCTCCCTCTGCCTCCCTCTGCCTCTCAATTCAACATTCAACATTCAACATTCGCGCACAGCGCGCTCCACCCTCTTACCCTGAGTACCTGCGTAACTGCGTAACTGCGTAACTCCTCATCAATTCCCAATTCAAAATTCTCAATTCGCCGCCAACCCAACCTGAGCACCCGTAAAACCCAAAAACAGAAAGACCCATCATGAACCGTAGACAACTCCTCACCACCGGCGTCACCGCCGGCGCCATCGCTGCCGCCACATTAACCGCCGCCCGCGCCGACGACGACGAAGAAGAACTCGCCGCCATTCGCGCCCTTCTCAAAGCCCACGACGACGCCCTTACCAATCACAACCTCGACGGCGTCCTCGCCACCTTCGCCGACGACGCAGTCGTCATGGGAACCGGCCCCGGCGAAATCTGGTCCGGCCCCGAAGAACTCGCCGCCGCTTACGAAAACTTCTTCAAAATTTTCGATAAAGGAGAACAAAACTTCGAATACCTCTACCGCTTCGGCGGTCTCGACGATGACATGGGCTGGATGATGACCTCCGGCAACGTCACCGGTAAAAAAGACGGCAAAGACTTCACCTACCCGCTCAATATCTCCATCGCCGTCAGCGAAGGCGACGACGATGTCTGGAAAATCGCCGCGATGCACTACTCGACCGTGGTCGCTCCCGAGCAATCCGCGTAAACCCAAACCTCCCAACACGGAAAGCTCAAAAGCGATGAACGAAGAAGACACCCCTCAAAACCCGGAAGCAGAAAACGCTCCGGATACCGAACCTCACGAACTCCAGGACCGCCGCGATTTCCTCGGCAGCCTCGGCAAATGGTCCGGCGCTTCCATCATGGCCGCCGTCGGTTCCGCGGCCTGGCTCGCCACTCCCGGCACAGCCGACGCCGGCCTCTGGGTCAACCGGCGCGGTGGCTGGATCAACCGACGCGGCGGCTGGATCAACGGCGGCGGCGGCGCCGGTTGGATCAATCGATACGGCGGCGGCGGCGCCGGATGGGTCAACCGATACGGCGGCGGCGGTGCCGGTTGGGTCAATGGCGTCCGCGGCGGAGGCGGATGGATCAACCGACGCGGTGGCGGAGGATGGATCAACCGTCGCTAAACGAATCTGCCTCTCCGGCCGACGCCGCACCCGCGTCAAACCCCGAAGAGAATACGAACCCCGTCCTCCCGTTTTTCCCCGCCGCCCTGGCGCGGGAATACGGGCTCGACGAGGCCGACGAAGAACACCCACCCTTCGTCGTCGTCACCCGGACCGCCCTCGAGTTCTGCCACTGGCTGCGCCACGCCACGCCCGCCGTCCAATGGCTCCAAGTCGAAGACCTCCTCGATGAACCCGAAGCCTGGGCCACCGCCGCGCGCAAAGAAGGCGACGTCGCCCTCGATGTCATCATGTCCGACCCCGCCGCGGAGTTCTCCCACCTCTACCGCCTCGTCGATGTCCGAAACGTCCGCGATGTTCGCGTCACCATCCCCGTCGCCCCCGGCTTCCTCAAAGCCCTCCGCCTCGCCGCGTCCATCCAACTCCCCGTCCGTCTCCTCCCCGGCCAACCCGGACCCGAACAAATCGAAGAACTCCTCGAAGCCGTCGACTTCTACCTCCACGACCCCATGGTCCAAGCCCCCATCGAATGGTTCCACTCCACGATCGCTTCCCTCAACGGCGTTCCCGTCGAAGACATGTGGATGATCCTGGAACAAGACCCGAACGAGTTCCCCAAACTCGACGATACCGGCACCCCCACCCTGCCCGCCCACCAACCCGGCCCCGTCCCCGAAAACATCGTCGACGCCCACACCGCCTCGCTCCCCGATCACAATCCCGACGATCCCTGGGAAAAACTCTGCCGCGGATACTTCCAATACCCCGACCCCCAGTACGATGGCACCGGCATAAAGAAAGTCTTCGAAGCCCTCAAAGCCGGCGCCGACGAAATGAACGCCGCCCTCGCCACCCGCGAACCCACCGCATGAACGACCCCCCACCCACCCGAAGCCAGGAGAACGGACCTCCAGGTCCGTTGCAAACCGCCAACGCTCACCCCCTGCCCCCCTCTCCCAAACGCCCCCATCGACACCCTCATATTGTAGGGCAGGCGCTCCGCCTGCCGTCCCAGTATCCCCCATTCTGCCAAGCAGCTCCGCCTGCCTCCCTGCTATCTATTGTAGGGCAGGCGCTCCGCCTGCCGTCCCAGCGTCCCCCATTCCGCCAACCAGCTCCGCCTGCCTCCCTGCCATCTATTGTAGGGCAGGCGCTCCGCCTGCCGTTCCAAGACGCCCGCCCTCTCCCATCCCCCTCTCCCAATCACCCCCATCTACACCCTCATACTGTAGGGCAAGAGTTTACCCGAGTGAGCCTGGGGGCCGCGGCGCCTGGCGGGCTCCGCCTGCCGTCCCACGACGCCCGCCCCCTCCATAATAACCCCTCCCCATGAACGACCGCCACTTCAGCGTCATTCTCCTCCCGACCTCCGACTGCAACGTCGCCTGCGAATACTGTTTCGAATACAAAGAACCCCACCGCCTCTCCCCCGATCTCGTCCCCCTCCTCACGAAACGCCTCCTCGATCACATGGAGAGCGAAGACATCCCCGACTGCGAAATCTACTGGCAAGGCGGCGAAGCCCTGGTCATGGGTCCCGATTGGTATCGCGAAACCAAAGCGCTCATGGAAACCGCCGCCGAAGCCCGCGGCAAACGCTTCACCCATTACCTCCAAACCAACCTCATCTCATACGCCCCCGTCTGGAACGATCTCATCTTCGAGATGTTCAACGGCTCCGTCGGCACATCGATGGATTACCCGAACCTCCACCGCAAACTCTTCAACGGCAGCGCCGACGATTACACCCGCACCTGGCGCAAACGACTCGACCAGGCCCGCGAAGCCGGCATCCAAGTCGGCGTGATCGCGGTCCTCCACCGCGGCAGTCTTGAAGCCGGCGCCGATGCCTTTTACCGCTATTACGTCGACGAACTCGGCCTCACCGATTTCCAGGTCAATACACCCTTCCCCGGCGGCCCCGCCGACGAAGGCGAAAACGATTTCCAACTCGAAACCCCCGCCCTCGCCGAGTTCCTCTCCGAACTCTTCGACATCTGGGTTGAACGCGGCCGCGACAATGGCGTCGCCCTCGGCCCTTTCGATGCCTTGATGGATCACTTCACCGGTCGTCCCGCGCGGCTTCCCTGCATCTGGAAAGAAAACTGTTCCAACCAATTCATCTCCGTCGACGCCAAGGGCACCGTCGCGCAGTGCGATTGCTGGGTCACCAGTTACCCGGACCACTTCTTCGGCAACATTTTCAAAGAACCCGACCTCACCCGAATGCTCAGCGAAAGCCCCGCCCGTCGCCAATTCGTCGAGCGCCCCGGCAAACTCGTCCGCGACGAAGACTGTCTCGAGTGTCGATACCTCTCCATCTGCCACGGCGGCTGCCCCGTCCGCACCTACACCGCCCGCGGCACCATGAACTCCAAGGACCCTTACTGCGAAGTCTACAAAACCATCTTCTCCCAAGCCGAATCCCACGCCCGCTCCCCATCACCTGTTCCTTCCTAACCCTAATCCCCACCTCCCAAATTCTTAATCTTACTCTTACTCTTAATCCCCGCGCCCCCTGCCTCCCCCCCTGCGCAGCTGCGAAACTGCGTACCTGCGCAACTCCCCTGCCTCCAATTCAAAATTCACCATTCAAAATTCAAAATTCGCGCGTCCGCGCGATCCCCCTCCTACCAAAACGCCTCCCCCCTCTCCCACGACCCGGTAGGGGCGAGCGTCCCTGCTCGCCCGCCGTCCGCCCAAACCCTCACCGCTCAACACCGTCTACCTATACGCCCAAACCCCCACCGATCCCACAACGCTCTCCTACCATTTCTCCATTCAAAATTCACCATTCGCGCGTCCGCGCTCCCCGCCCTTTCCCAACCTTAGTCTTTCCTCAACCCTCCACCTCGAGGCACCCACCTACTTAATCACAAACACGACGTTGTAATCTCTGGTCGGTAATCCCAAGGGCTCAAAGAAATACAAGCTGGTATCCCCGCTAAAGGAACCCTTCTTTTTGACCCACAACCCAACTCCCCAGCCCTTCACAAACGCCGTCTTGTTGACCCCAAACCGGGCGCCGCGCGACGCCTGACTCCCGGAAACGGTGACCCATTCGGAAAGACTATAAGTCGACTGATTATTCGAAAGATCATACCGACCAAGAAGCAACTCGTAACCCCCAATCGGCTTTCCCTGGCTGTCGATCATTCGGCCATTCACCTCGATCGTATCAATATCGACAAAGTCTTCGACCACATTGGGAACAGGCCCGGGATGTGAAGATCTGTCACCCGCGACGTCGAACGTAACGCACCCAGAAAGCCCGAAGGCAATCCCGAAGGCAATCCCGAAAATCAGCACAAATCGAGCAGTAACTCTCATCGATCTCCTCCCAAAGATTCACTAGGCTAACCAATCCCATCACCACAAACAACAAAAAACTCCGCCGCACCTGGCACGAGCCAACCCTATCCGTAATGGTGAATTCCTAACTAATAGTTGGCCCCAGTGTCCTCCTCCTTGCATGCCTCTTTGCCTTCTTCCCCCAATTCACCATTCACAATTCACTCTTCACCATTCGCCGCCTTTTGAAAAAAGACGGCGATCCAAACCGTCTCCTCCCCCTCACTAGCCTGCCCTGAGCCTGTCGAACGGGTCCTCTCCACCCGATGCCGACACCCCGCCGGTATCATCACCCAGTCCCCAGCCCGCATCTCCATCAACCCCTCGGCACCATCCTCTCCCCCCATCTTACTCTTACTCTTAATCGAACCCACAAGCTCCCCCTCATCTTTATCCCCCGCGCTCATCTCCAAAAGTTCCTCCGGGTCTTCAAACCGCAACACCGCCTCCCCCTTCAACACCGCAACCCATTCGTCCTCCTCCTGCTCATACCAAAACCCCTCCGGCGACGCCTGCCCCGTCGACACGATGCGCTCGATCCGGACCTTCCCTTCGCCGCTTGCCAACACTTCCGTCACCTCCTCCGGCAACTCCGACGGCACTCCTTCAAACAAATTTCCTGCCTCCATCAACGAAAACTCTAAGTGACTCACGACGAATGCTCAATCTGCCAATAACCCGCGACACCATCAACGGGTCGTTCCCGCCTCATCTTGACACATCTTAGGACTCAGGTTACTCAAGCCTCGGTTGCCGCCATCATTTCAATTCACTGATGACTTTTCCGTCCTTCCTTTCCCGCCCGCTGCCTTTCCTCTCACTGCTCACCGCCGCGACCCTCTTCCTCCTCCCTCCCAACTCCGAAGCCATCAACGTCTCCCTGTCCGCCGGCCCCGTCGGCACCGTCTACCCGACCTCTTTCTTCCAACAATTCACCGAAGCCAACGGCCAACCTCTCGACGGTTCCACCCTCAACCTCGACTTCATCTTCGACAACAACTCCGCCTTCCGCTTCGATTACGCTGGCGGCTCCTTCGCCCGCGTCATCCTCATCGACATCAAACTCTGGCACAACCTCGGTTCCTTCATCATCCCCTCGGGACCGGACGCCGCCAACCTTGTCCGCCTCAACGGCACCGGCGGCAGTCCCAACGTCGAAGTCTCCAACTTCAATTTCTCCGGCACCGGCCGCATTGATGGATCCAACTCTATCACCGTCGCCCCCATGATCGACGACCCGGACGTCACCACCGGATACACCTTCACCGGCGTCACCATGAACCTCGTCCTCCCCACCGAAGCCGCCTCCATCACCAGCGCCGACATCAGCATCATCGCCTACGAAGACAGCAGCGCCGACTTCACCGTCGTCCCCGAACCCTTCGCCCCTCTCCTCCTCCTCCTGGCCACCACCCCCCTCTTCTTCCTCCGCCACCGCCGCCATTCCTCCCCCTCTTAATCTTAATCCCCGCCTTCTCTGCCTCCCCCGCCTCCCCGGTAGGGACGACTGGCCTCAGTCGTCCGCTCCCTATCGCTCCGCCACCCATCCCCATCCCTCACCCCCCAAACCCTTCGTCACCCCCACCAACCCCCCCAATCCAAAAAAAATTCCCCAAACGATCAAACGATCAAACGATCAACGGGTCAACGGGTCAACGAAACAACCAACAAACCCAGCCTTGTCTTCCCCACGCTCAAGCAGTGAGATACCACTCGTGCGATCGCCGCTGCCAAAGCTCCTTCTCCTACCCCTCGTCGCCGCTTCATCCTTCGCCGCCAGCACCCTTCCCTCCCCCGCCGGCGAAATGCTCCTCCCAAGCTCTCCCCACCCCGACGCCAACGCCACGTCGGCAATGGTCGCCTCCACCCCACAAAAACACGACCACCCCCTCGGCTACTTCACCTTCGACTCCATCAACACCACCATCACCCTCGGCGGCCGCGCCCAACTCAACGTCATCTACGACCGCGGCCAAATCGCCACCCCCAACGACTTCGTCACCGCCGCCATCGTCACCGGGAACGATCCCGATTCCCCCATCGACGACCGCCGCACAAGTGTGCTCATGAATTCCACCCGTCTCATCGGCACGAGTCACACCGACTTCGGAAACAAAAACGCGTTCCTCACCTATGCCTCCGCCGATTTCCAGGGCGAATCCCGCAGCCGCTCCCCGAACATTCGCCTCCGCCAACTATACGGCGAGTTCCAATCCCCCTTCCTCGGCGGCAGCCTCCGCGTCGGCCAGGCCTGGACGATCTTCACCGACGCCACCACCTGGCCCGACACGCTCGACCTCGAAGGCCCCGGCAGTTCCCTCCAACTCCGTCGCCCCTTGGTCTGTTACTACCACGATCTCGCCGACCACCTCCAACTCCTCTTCGCGCTCGAACAACGCAACAACCAGGACTTCGACGAAGCCTTCTCCACCTCACGCTGGCCCGACGGCGTGCTCGCCACGGTCTACGACGACGGCACGAATCGCATCAAAGCCGCCGCCATCTTCCGCGATCTCCGCGCCGAAAACGAACGTCGCCAGTCCGATCGCACGCTCGGCTGGGGCTTGAACGCCACCGGCCGCGTCACCGCCGACTTCCTACCCGAGGGCGATCTCTTCACCTTCGGCGCCGCCGGCGGCGCGGGCATCGGTTCCATATACGACGACTCCCCGCCCGACGGCGTCTTCAACAGCGCCACCGGCACCCTCGAAGCCCTCCCCGTGTTTGGCTATTACATCGGATACCAACACTTCTGGACCCCGAAATGGAGTTCTACCGCCAGCTACGGCGCCCTCCGCGTCGACAACGAATCCACCCAAACCTTCGACGCCTTTTACAAAACCAAATACTTCAGCGCCAACATCATCTGGACTCCGTGGGACCACGTCCTCATCGGCGTCGAATTCCTCCGCGGCCAACGCCAGGACAAAAACCGAATAGACGGCACCGACTCCAGAATCCAATTCACCACCCGCTACTACTTCTAACAACAAAATCCCCCTGCCTCCCTGCCTCCTTCATACTCCTACACATAATCATACTCATACTCCCGCCTCCTGCCTCCTGCCTCCCAATTCCTAATTGTTAATTACTAATTCCAAATTGGCCGCCAGGCCTATTGCCTCCTTGCCTTCAATTCACCATTCACCATTCACCATTCACCATTCGCGCGCCAGCGCGCCCTCCTGCCTCCTAATTCCTAATTCCTAATTCCTAATTGGAGTTCCCGCTTCATCCAAAATCACTTCACGTTCCCTCATTCCTCGCTTACCCTACCCCCAGCGCCACATGAAGGAACTTCAGGAACTCCTAAACGCTAGTCCTTTAGCCGTCCTTTTCATCACCGTCGCGCTCGGCTATCTCATCGGCAAACTCACGATCGGCCGCTTCGTCCTCGGCGGCATCGCCGGCACGCTCCTCATGGGGGTGCTCATCGGCCAGTTCGACATCAAAATCGACAGCGGCATCAAATCCATCTTCTTCGCTCTCTTCATTTACGCGGTCGGATACCAGGGCGGCCCCCAATTCTTCCAGGCCCTCAACAAACGCACACTCAACCAATTGGCCTCGGCCTTCATCATGACGGTCATGGGCCTGCTCTGCGTCCTCGCGTCCGCCTGGCTCTTCCACCTCGACCGCGGCACCGCTGCCGGTCTCGCCGCGGGCGGCCTCACCCAATCCGCGATCATCGGCACCGCCGGCGAATCCATCCAACAACTCGATGTCGCCGCCAATCTCAAACAAGAGATGCAAACGAACGTGGCAGTCGGATACGCGGTCACCTACATCTTCGGCTCCCTCGGCCCCATCCTCATGGTCACCTGGTTCTTCCCCATGATCATGAAATGGGATATCCGCAAAGAAGCAATCGCCCTGGCCAAGAAGATGTCGGGCGGCAAAGCGGAGCTCGAGCCCGGCGAGTTCGAAGCCCTCAATCCCGTCGTTACCCGCCTCTACGAAGTCGCACCCGGCTCCGTCGCCGAAGGCAAAACCGCCGGCCAAGTCGATACCGAGCTCGATGAAGCCGCCGTCGAAGCCGTGCTCCGCGGCGGTCAACGCCTCGAAAATCTCACCGACGACACGCTCATCGAGGACGGCGATGTCATCGCTGTGACCGGCGAAATCGAGATTATCGAAAAAGCCGCCGCATCCATCGGCGAAGAGGTCACCCCCCCGCCCGGCTTCGATCTCGTCGAGGAAAATCGCGACATCATCGTCACCAGCAAAGACTTTATCGGCAAACCCATGCGCGCCATCCACGACGATCTGAATGTCAAAACCCGTCACGGCGTCTACCTCACCTCCGCGAAACGCCTCGGCAAAGAGCTGCCCATCCTCCCCGAGGTCGAGCTCCATCGCGGCGACGAACTCACCTTCACCGGCAAACCCAAGGACCTCGATCGCGTCCAGGCCAAGCTCGGATACAAAATCAGCGCAGCCGCCATCACCGATTTCGTGATCTTCGGCCTCGGCATGGCCCTCGGGGTGCTCATCGGTCTGATCACGGTCCCCATCGGCGGCGTCCCCCTCACGCTCGGCACCGGCGGCGGTTGCCTACTCTCCGGCCTGGCCTTCGGCTGGCTCCGCTCCGCTCACCCCCGCTTCGGCGCGCTCCCCGTCGGGGCCTCCAATTTCCTGCGCGACTTCGGCCTCGCGGTCTTCGTCGGAGTCGTCGGTCTCCAGGCCGGTCCCCAAGCCCTCACCACCATCCAACAATACGGCGTCCAACTCCTCTTCCTCGGCATGGCCGTGACGCTCCTCCCGCAGCTCATCACGTTCTACATTTCCTATTACGCCCTCCGCATCAAGAACCCCATCGAGCTGCTCGGCTGCATCACCGGCGGCCGCAGCGCGAACCCCGCCTTCGCCGCGCTCCTTTCCAAAGCCGGGAACGCGACCCCCGTCGTATCGTTCACGGTGTGCTACGCCGTCGCCAATGTCTTCCTCACCCTCTGGGGCCCCCTCATCATCGGGATCATCAAACGAAACCCAGGCAGCTAGTGCCATCCTATCTAGAAGTCTCTTCCCCAAACCAACACTCCCCCCCCTCACCCCTGCCTCCCTCATAATCTTACTCTTACTCTTAATCTTAATCCAACCCACTCACCCCTTCACCCCTTCACCCCTTCACCCCCTCACCCCATCTCACACTCACCCCCTCACCCCCTCACCCCCTCACCCCCTCACCCACTCCCCCCTGCCTCCTCAATACAAAATTCAAAATTCAACATTCAACATTCGCGCGCTTCGCGCGCGCCCCCACCATGTCTAAACAAGACTTCAGTCAATACGCCAATCTCAGTCCCTTCGAACTGAAGGACAAACTGATCGAGATCGCTCAAACCGAGTCCCAACGGATGATGCTCAATGCCGGGCGCGGTAACCCGAACTTCCTCGCCACGCTCCCGCGTCACGCCTTCCTCAAGCTCGGCGCCTTCGCCATGGAAGAAGCGGAACGCTCTTACGCCTACCTCGAGAGCGGCTTCGGCGGCCTCCCTGAAGCCAACGGTCTCACCAATCGCTTCGACACATACGCCCACGAAAACGCGCACGACGAAGGCATCAGCTTCCTCCGCAGCGCCTTGTCCTACGTGAAAGACCAGCTCGGCCTGGGCCAGGAAGAATGTCTCCTCGAGATGGTGAACGCCTTCCTCGGCGAGGTCTATCCTGTGCCCCCGCGCATGCTGAAACACGCGGAACAAATCGTCGGCCGCTATATCGCCGAGGACATGGGCGTCCACTCCCGCGCCGGCGCCGGTGATTTCAAACTCTTCGCCACCGAAGGCGGCACCGCCGCGATGACCTACATCTTCCAATCCATGCAGGTCAACGGTCTCCTCCACCCCGGCGACAAAGTCGCGCTCGGCACCCCGATCTTCTCCCCCTATCTCGAAATCCCACCCCTCCCGCAATACGATCTCGAGGTGGTCGATGTCCGCATGGACGAAGACAACGATTGGCAACTCCCGGATTCCGAACTCGCGAAGCTCGAAGACCCCAAAGTAAAAATCTTCTGCGTGGTCAACCCCAGTAACCCACCCTCCACCAAGCTCTCGCCCGAGACCCTCGATCGCGTCGCCACCTTCGTGAACACCAAACGCCCCGACCTCGTCATCGTCACCGACGACGTATACGGCACCTTCGCCGACGACTTCGTGTCCTTGTTCGCCGCCTGCCCGCGCAACACGCTCTGCGTCTATTCCTTTTCCAAATACTTCGGCGCCACCGGCTGGCGCCTGGGGGTCATTGGTCTCCACAACGAAAACACCATCGACAACGCCATCGACGCTTTACCCGAAGAAACCAAAACCCGCCTCGACCAACGATACTCGTCCCTAACCAACACCCCCCGCGACCTCCGCTTCATCGACCGCCTCGTCGCCGACAGCCGAGCCGTCGCCTTGAATCACACCGCCGGCCTCTCCACCCCCCAACAACTCCAGATGACCTTGTTCGCCTTGCACGGCCTCATGGATCGTCACGCCGAATACAAAAACGCCGCCAAACATCTCATCCGCGATCGCTATGAACGCTTGTGCCTCAACATGGGTGTCCAAGCCGAGCACGGCCCCAACGCCGTCGACTATTACACCCTCATCGATCTCGAACGTTTGGGTGCCAAGCTATACGGCGACGACTTCGCCAAGTGGTTCACCGAAGGCGAAAAAGCCACCGACTTCCTCTTCCGTCTCGCCGAAGAAACCGGCGTCGTCCTTTTACCCGGCAAAGGCTTCGAAGTAGTAGACCCCTCCGCCCGCGTTTCCTTGGCCAACCTCACCGAAGAAGAATACGCCGCCATCGGAAAATTCTCCCGCCAAGTCCTAGACGAATACTACACCGACTACCAAAAAACCAAATCCTAGCCCGGTAGGGCGTGGCCTCCGGACGCGCCTGCCTCCCTGTCTCCAAAACTCGCGCGCAAGCGCGCCTTCCCCCGGTAGGGGCGAGCGTCCCTGCTCGCCCGCCGTTCGCCCAAATCCGCACCGCCCACCAGCACAGCCACATTCGCCCCAACACCCCCATTCTCGCGAAACTCTCCGCCCAATCCACCAAACAACCGATCAAAAAATCCCTTAGCGACCTTCGTTCCCTTCTGTAAAAACCCGCCTCCCCAACCGATCAACCGATCAACCGATCAACCGAAGAACCAATCAACAGGTCAACAGGTCAACAGGTCAACAGGTCAACGGATCAACGGATCAACGGGTCAACGGGTCAACGGGTCAACCAAAAAACCTACTCCAAATACTCCCCAACAACTCTCCCAATCGCCTCCTTACAACTCTCACTCCCTTTCTCCGCGCTATTCGTAAACGCCGCCACCGCCGCCCCGCGCTCGGGCGCCACCCAGATACTGCAATGATTCATTGTATTCGATCCATCATGCGCCACCGCCGGTCCTTCTGACCATCCCGTCCCCGTCGCGATCCAACCGCGCGCGTATCGATCGTTATCCGGCACCTCCTCGTGCAAGTATTCAAAGGTCGCTTCCTCCTTCAGCACCGGCCCCGTCTCCCGCGCCGCGTGCATCGCCATGTATCGACCGACATCTCTCAGCGAACAATGCACCGTCCCCGCCGGCCCCAGGACCCAACTGTTATCATCGCCGGGCCCTGGCTCACGCGGCTTTAACCCGTCCTCATGCGGCCACGGCTGCGTCGGCTCGCTCTTGTCTTCCTGCGCCGCATTCCCAAAGCCCGACGCCGACATCCCAAGCGGCTCAAAAATCCGTTCCTCCATCAGCCGTTCCCACGGCTTCCCGCTCACCTGCTCCAGCATCGCGCCTGCCACAATAAACCCGGCGTTCGAATACTCATAAGCCGTCCCCGGCGCCGACGACGGCTCCACGTTCAACACCCCCTCCGCATACGTGGCCCGTTGCTCCATGATCTCCCGATCACTCAAATCCGTTAACGCCGCCCACTTATCGATCCCTTCTTCCACCGAGTCCGGCATCTTCCCCGGAATCCCGCTCCGATTCGCCAACAACAACCCCAGCGTCACCGACTCATAAGGCTCCAGCATATCCATCTCCTCGCCCAACACCTCCCCCAGCGTCGTGTCCCAGGTGAGCGCTCCTTCCTCCACAAACGTCGCCGCCAGCGTCGCCGTCATCGACTTCGTACACGACCCCAAATGCCACTTATCGCCAGGTTCCACCGCCGTCTCCTCCCCCGCCTTCCTCACTCCCGCCACCCCAATCCCCCGCACCTTCCCGTCCTCAACGAATACCACACCAATCGCCGGCGTCCCCATCGCCTCCGGAACCCCCGCCACCAACTCCGACAAATCCAAAACCTCCCCCTCCGTCTCTGTCCCACCCTCGCCATCCGCACTCGCCATCCCACCATTCGCTTCAATCCAAGCCACGTCTTCCGGCACCAGGTCTGATTTCTTGAGCGCAAACACCACCCCATCCGCATCCCTACGAATCGAAACCGTCTCCCCCTCCACCTTCACCAGTTCCCCCGAGAACTGCCGTCCACTCTCACCACTAGTCCAAACCCGACTCCCCCCTTCCCCCTCAGCTCGCCCCCAACAACCAAGCACCCCTCCCCACAACAAAACCCCCAAAACCCAAACACGCATCACCATCATCCTAATCACCATACCCATCCTCTTCCCTCAAATCAATCCCCTTACCTCCCCGCCTCTTTGCCTCTTTGCCTTCAATTCAACATTCTAAATTCAACATTCAAAATTCGCGCACCAGCGCGCGCCTGCCTCCCTGCCTTCCCAACCGATCAACCAATCAACCGATCAACCGATCAACCAATCAACCGATCAACCGATCAACCAATCAACCAATCAACCGATCAACCGATCAACCGATCAACGGGTCAACGGGTCAACGGGTCAACGGGTCAACGGGTCAACAAAACAACCTACAACTTCAAAACCCGCTTAACCTCCAACACCGTCCCTTCATCATCAACAGCACTATGCCCCGACGCCACTATCCTCTCCGACCGCGCCCGCTCCAAATGCGAACTCCAATACGGCACAATCCCATCCGAACTTTCCTCAAGGGCTCCCCCCCTCCCCCGATCCCCAATCACACTATGCTCAACCACCGAATGACTATTCGGCAACTCAGCCAGTATCTGTAACGTCGGCTGCTTCGGCGACAACGCCCCCACGCTATCCAGTTCCCCGCGTCCCAGCGCCGCATACGCCTCCGTAAACGCCCCCGGATTCGCCGCCGAAATCCGCTCATAAAACGCCGAGAACCGATCCGGCGGCTTCACCAAGACCCGTCCCAACTGCCCAAAGAAATTATCCGCGTAATCACTCCCCCGATGCGGCACCGCCACATAAATCATCCGTTTGATATGACCCTCCGGCTCCCAAAAGAACGCTTCTTGCAGCGCCGCCCGATCCTCCTCGCTCAGCTTCAATGACTCAAACGACTGCGTAAACGCCGCGTCCCAAAACACATTCTTCGGCCGCGTGATCATCCGACGCGACACAATCCCGCCCATGCTATGGGCAATAATCGTCGTCCGCTGCATCGCCGGATCCGTCCCGCTGGGATCCAGTATCTGCCGCAGCTCCTTCAACTGCTGCTGCAAAATCCGACCCGAATACAGCGCCGGCGCCGACGTGTTATACAAGTAATGCCAGATCTGATACCGATTCCGAATCTCATCATCCGCCCACAACTCGTTACTCAAGTTCGCCCAAGTGAGCGGCGTGCTGAACAACCCGTGCACCATAATCAGCGGTTCCTTCGTCGGATCGTAAGGCTCCAGGAGATACAAATTCGGTTCCCGCTCCGGGTTCCGATTAAAGGCATCCGTCAGCTTCTGCCGATTCAACTCCCCTGTCCGCGACAACAAACCCGCCCACGGCACGGAAAAATCCGCAGCCACCGGCACCTGTTTCCCATGGTGCGACACCGTGTCATGCCTGAGCGGACACAACAACCGAATCTCCACCTGCTGCGGCCGATCCCCCGCCGTCGGCGTCGTCTCCACCACGGCGGTCAGCGGCCGCGTAATCGCCTCGGGCGGAAAATAGGCTTCGATCGCTTCTTGTCCCCGATTCTCCCGCAGCGCCACCAACGGCGCGCCGTATCCGGCCCGCCGATGATGCGAAATCTTCTTCACCTCGTAATCCACTGCGGGCGAAATCTCATCAAAATAATCCAGCGTATACCCCGGCGCATGATCACTCACAAACCGAACCTCATACCGCTTCGTCACCTTCCCATCCGCTCCCGTCACCGTCACGATGCCAGCTTGCGCATTCTCCCGTTCCCGTTTCCAAGTCTCCACAAAATGCCCCAAAGCATGCGCCCCTTCCGCCGACTCCGGATCCGCCAGCGCCTCCATCAGCAAAACCCCCAAATCCTCCCTCTCATAACTTCCCCCCGTCCCCCCAAAAACCTCCCGCCGCTCCAGTCCGGCTGGAGCAATCGCACAAGACGAAAGCACACACAGCCCAAGAAGCGCCACCAATCCACTAAACAAAAATCTCACCACCCACCATTCCCGCACCACCGCTCCCATTCAACATTCAAAATTCCCAATTCAAAATTCGCGCGTCCGCGCGCCTTCCCAACAAACCTCCCAAAACAAGTCCGCGGTAGCGGACGCCAAAATCTGCGTAATCTGCGGTTAAAAACCTGCCTCCCCTGCCTTCCAAACCCTGCGAAACTGCGAAACTGCGTAACTGCGAAACTCCCCCCAACCTCCCTATTCTAAACACCCCTCCGCCCCTCCCCACACGTATCGTAATCACAACAAATGACCTCATCCCTCCAAAACGCCTTCCTCGGTTCCCTCGTCGCCGACGCCGTTTCCATGCCCGTCCACTGGTATTACAACACCGCCGCCCTCGACTGCGACTTCCCCACCTTTGCCTTTGACGACTCTGCATACCACGCCCCCAAAAAATCGCATCCCGACAGCATCCTCTGGCGCTCCACCTATCGCCCCCGCAACGACGACGCCGATATCCTACACGACCAGGCGCAGTATTGGGGTCAACGACACGTGCATTACCATCAGTTTCTGCCGGCCGGAGAAAACACGCTCAACTTTTTGTTGGCCGCCCAACTCTACAAATCAACCGTCCGCCACGGCGGATACGACCCCCAACGCTGGCTCGACATTTACGTCTCATCCATGCGCGACCCCGATTGGCACAACGACACGTATGTCGAAGAATACCACCGCGCCTTCTTCGACAATCGCGCGCGGGGGCGACGACTCGAAAAGTGTGGCATCGACGACATCCACATCGGCGGCCTCACCCCGGTCCCCGCCTTGCTGGCCGCGCTCGATGCCTTGGGTGACGTCGTCAACGACGTCGACCAAGCCTGCGAAACCATCCTCACTCACGTCACGCTCACCCACCAGAACGCGCGCGTCCGCGAGAGCAGCGTCGCCTTGGTCCGCATGCTCATCGCCATCGCCAACGGCACCCCCCTCCGCGAAGCCATCACCACACATGGAACAAGTTGGGCCTCCGCAAAAACCTTCGACCGCTGGACCCAAAAAGACGACCGCACCATCGTCGGACAAAAACTCTCCCCGGCTTGCTACCTCCCCGACGCCTTCACCGCGTCCTTATACCTAGCCTACAAATACGCCGACAACTTCACGGATGGCATCATCGCCAACGCTCGAGTCGGCGGCGACAACTGCCACCGAGGCACCGTCGTAGGTTCGCTCCTAGGAGCCGCCAACGAAATCCCCACCCCCTGGCTAGAGAATCTCCACACCATGAACCGCCTCCGCTGCAACACTTTGAGCGCCACCTTCTAGATCAGCGCCCTCGCGCGTCAGCGTGGCCCGGAATTCCCAATTCCTAATTCCTAATTATTAATTCCTAATTGGCCGCCAGGCCTACCCCTTCCCCCTTCATTTGCCGAAGGCGGTAGGGCGTGGCCTCCGGACGCGCCTGCCTTTCAAACCCTGTGTACCTGTGGCACTGCGTAACTGCGAAACTTCATCCTAAAGATTCACATAATTTGGGCAGACAAGCCGGCTCTATCATTGCTACCTTTACAGCCTACTTCTCATCATCAGCGCGTCTCTCTCCTCCTCTCCTGTGCATATATACAACCACCGCTATCACTGAAACTCATGCCCTCAAGGGCGCGAAAATCACCGCCTAGTTTACTACTTTCGCTATGTCAGAAGACCACAAAAAAGCACTCCAATCCAAGCTCTGGAACATCGCCGACACTCTCCGCGGCAAGATGGGAGCCGACGAGTTCCGCGACTACATCCTCGGCTTCATTTTCTACAAATACCTCTCCGAGCGGATGCACCTCTTCGCCGATGATATCCTGAAACACGACGGCATCAAGTTCGACGCCATCGACGAATCCACCGACGAGGGCAAAAAAATGCTCGCCGCCATCCAGGAAGAATCCGTCGGCCGCCTCGGTTACTTCCTCAAACCCTCCGAACTCTTCCACAAGATCGCCGAAAAAGGCGCTCAGAAGTCGAACAACTTCATCCTCGAGGACCTCACCAATATCCTCAAGCACATCGAGGGCAGCACGATGGGTCACGATAGCGAGGAGGATTTCGAGGGGCTCTTCGAAGACCTCGACCTCGGCTCGTCCAAGCTGGGGAAGACCGAAAACCAGAAAAACGAGCTCATCGCCAAGGTGCTCGTCCACCTCGACCAGATCGACTTCCGACTCGAGGACGCTGATGCCGATGTGCTGGGGGACGCCTACGAATATCTCATCGGCCAGTTCGCAAGCGGAGCCGGAAAGAAGGCAGGCGAGTTCTACACTCCGAAAGAAGTCAGCACCATTCTCGCCAAGATTGTTACCACCGGGAAGACCAGTCTCAAGAATGTCTACGACCCCACCTGCGGCTCCGGTTCGCTGCTGCTCCGGGTGGAGAAGGAGGTCGAGGAAGTCGGGGGATTCTACGGACAGGAGATGAACCCCACCACCTACAACTTGGCGCGGATGAACATGATCCTGCACGGCATCCACTATCAGCGCTTCGACCTGAAGAACGAGGACACCCTGGAGCATCCCGCGCCCGAGCACACCGACCTGCGCTTCGAGGCCATCGTGGCCAACCCGCCCTTCTCCGCCAAGTGGTCGGCCAGCGCCATCCATGAGAGTGACGACCGCTTCAGCGCCTACGGCAAACTCGCGCCCAAGACCAAGGCCGACTTCGCCTTCGTCCAGCACATGGCGCATCACCTCGACAGCGGCGCCACCATGGCCTGCGTCCTGCCCCACGGTGTGCTCTTCCGAGGCGCCGCCGAGGGACACATCCGCCGCTACCTCATCGAGGACTGCAACTGGCTCGACGCCGTCATCGGTCTCCCCGCCAATATCTTCTACGGCACGAACATTCCGACCTGCATTCTGGTGCTCAAGAAACAGCGGGAGAACCCCGACGACATCCTCTTCATCGACGCCAGCCAGCACTTTGAAAAAATTGCTCAACAGAACAAACTCCGCACAGAGGACATCGAGCGCATTGTCAGCGCCTACCGGAAGCGGGACAGCATCGAAAAATTCAGCCACGTCGCCGAGCTGAGCGAGGTCGAGGAAAACGACTACAACCTCAACATCCCGCGCTACGTTGATACCTTTGAAGAAGAGGAGCCTGTCGATCTCGCAGAAGTGTCGAAGAAGCTGGTGGCTTTGGAAAACGAGATCGGCGACACAAACCAGTTCATTTCTGGCTGCTGTGGGCAACTGGGAATAGCTCCCCCTTTTGAAGTTGGGAAATGAATAAGAAGGACGAAACTCTACTTCCAGCCCTACGGTTTCCCGGCTTCGAAGGAGACTGGGAATACCGCAAATTGGGCGACTTTATCGACGATCGAAAGGAGGTCGCTGGGGCGGATCTGCCCTTATACAGCCTAACCATCGAGTCAGGGATTGTCCCGAAGTCGAAGCGTTACGAAAGGAGTTTTTTGGTGAAGTCGGAAGAAGCTGCTTACAAGCGGATACATCCAAAGGATTTCGCCTACAACCCGATGAATCTGCGGTGGGGCGCATTGGCCTGTCATCACGGCGACGAGGAGATTGCTGTTTCCAAATACTACGACGTTTTCCATGTCAACGAGAAGTCGACGCCCGAATACCTCGAACCGTTTCTTACATCCTACAAAATGGTTCAGTTCTATGACCGGATGTCCGAGGGCACCTTGGAAGAGAAGAAAAGGGTTCACTACCTTGATTTCATCCACTTCAAAAAGCTATTCCCCACCCTCCGCGAGCAGCGGAAGATTGCGAATTTCTTGACGGCGGTAGATGGGCGGATTGGGCAACTGATCCAAAAGAAAGCCCTGCTGGAGGACTACAAGAAAGGCGTGATGCAACAGCTCTTCACCCAAGCCCTCCGCTTCAAAGACGGCCACGGCAACGACTTCCCCGATTGGGAGGAGAAGAAGTTGGGGGAATTCTTAACGTTCAAAAACGGTTACAACGCAGCTAAAGAGCAATACGGGACAGGGAAGAAATTTATCAACGTTCTCGACATCATCGAGAACGACTACATCACCCACGAGCGCATAATTGGGGAAGTCGATATTTCGCCCAAAGATTTCGAAAAGAACGAGGTGAGATTTGGAGACATTCTTTTCCAGCGGAGCTCGGAGACTCGCGAAGAAGTCGGCCAAGCGAATGTCTATTTGGATCGAAATGAGACCGCAACGTTTGGAGGATTTGTTATCCGAGGCCGCCCAATTGCAGAATTCAATCCCATGTTCTTTAACGCGATGCTGAAAACGTCTGCAGTTCGAAAAGACATGACGTCAAGAAGCGGCGGTAGCACTCGATACAACATTGGCCAAGAATCATTGGAGGAGGTGACTATCAGGATCGCCCCCTCAGTGGACGAACAAACCAAGATCGCCGATTTCCTTTCCGCTATCGACCGCAAGATCGAAAGCGTCGCCACCCAGATCACCGAGACCCAAACCTTCAAACGTGGGTTGCTCCAGCAGATGTTTGTATGAGTGATTCGCCTTCCAATGCCGTGCCGATGACCCAGCCCGAGCAGGTGCTGGAGGATGAGCTGGTGGCGCAGTTGATCGGTCAGGGCTACACGCGGACGGCGGTGACGGATGAGGCGTCGATGTTGGCGAACCTGAAGGCGCAGTTGGAGGCGTTCAACGGAGTGACGCTGACGGACGGGGAATTCACCAAGGTGCTGCATCACCTGAACAAGAAGTCCGGGGTGTTCAACAAGGCGCACATCCTGCGGGATCGGATGAAGCTTACGAAAGAAGATGGCGAGACGGTTTACCTGGAGTTCTTCGATTCAGTCGATCCGCTGCGCAACCGCTTCCAGGTGACGCAGCAGGTGAAGATGGAGGGCAGCTACAAGAACCGCTACGACGTGACCCTCCTCGTCAACGGCCTGCCGCTGGTGCAGATCGAGCTGAAGCGGCGCGGGCTGGAAATGAAGGAGGCCTTCAACCAAATCCAGCGTTACCAGAAACACAGCTTCTGGAGCGGCCACGGGCTGTTCCACTTCGTCCAGCTCTTCGTGATCAGCAACGGGGTGAACACGAAGTATTACGCCAATGCGCGGAAGCAGAGCTTCAAGCAGACCTTTTACTGGGCACAGGAGGACAACACCACCATCCGCGAGCTGACGCCCTTTGCCGACGCCTTCCTAAACCGGGAACATCTCGGCACGATGATCGGCAAATACATCGTGCTCAACGAGACGGACAAGATCCTGATGGTGCTGCGTCCGTATCAATATTACGCCACCGAGGCCATCGTCGAGCGGGTGCAGAACCCACCGACTGAGGATGCCAACGGCTACATCTGGCACACCACGGGATCGGGTAAGACGCTGACTTCCTTCAAGGCCGCCCAGATCATGACCGGCCTGGAAAATGTTCACAAAGTCGTCTTCTGCGTCGACCGCAAGGACCTCGACTACAAAACCATCACCGATTTCAACGACTACAGCAAAGGGAGCGTCGACAGCACCAACAACACCAGGACCCTAGTAAAACAGTTTTCAGACGATACCAAGCTTATCGTAACAACTATCCAGAAACTCAACACCGCCATCAGCAAATCCAAGTACCTGGATCAGATGAAGAAGCTTCAGAAAGAGCGGGTCGTCTTCATCTTTGACGAATGCCACCGAAGTCAATTCGGTGACACTCATAGGAGGATTTGTGACTTTTTTCACAACCACCAAATGTTCGGCTTCACCGGCACTCCTATCTTCGCCGCCAACGCCACAACCATTTCTGCCAAAAGCCAAACCGGCAGCGATCGGGTAGCCGACAAAGTCGATTTTTACACTACAAAAACCACCCAAAAGGGGGGATTAAAACGTACTACCAAGGACCTTTTTCATAAACAGCTCCACTCCTATGTCATCACCGATGCCATAAAAGATGAAAACGTACTCAAGTTCGCCGTCGAGTATGTCGGAAAATACAAGCAGAAGAAAAACAACCCCACCAACATCGACATCGAGGTCGAAGCCATCGACACCAAGGAAGCTCTCGAAGGCGAAACTCGCCTAGACAAAATCACGGACTACATCATCGACCGCCATGCCGTGAAGACTCGGAACAAAGAGTTCACCGCAATGATGTGTGTCACCTCCGTCGATATGCTCATCAAATACTACGAGCTCTTCGCCGCGAAAAAGAAGAAAGGCAAACATAAGCTCAGAATCGCTACCATCTTCAGCTACACCGCCAACGAGGTAGACCCCGACGCCGACGGCAACCTCGACGAGGACAGCGAGATCATTGGAGGCGAAGGCGGCAACCCTCATACCCGCGATAAGCTCGAAGCCTTCATCGCCGACTACAACGCGATGTTCGGAACCAATTTCTCCACCAAGGACACTCAAACCTTCTACAACTACTACCAAGACATAGCCAAAAAAGTTAAAGCCAAGAAGGTCGATATCCTTCTCGTAGTGAACATGTTCCTCACCGGCTTTGACAGCAAGCCGCTCAACACCCTCTACGTCGACAAGAACCTCCGCTACCACGGCCTCATCCAAGCCTACTCCCGCACCAACAGAATCCTCAACGAGGTGAAAAGCCAAGGAAACATCGTCGTCTTCCGAAACCTCAAAAAGAACACCGACAAAGCGATTGCCCTTTTCGCGAACAAAGATGCCAAAGAAGAGATCTTTGTCCCGCCCTACAAGGAACACGTTACCAAGTTCAATGAGACTGCACTCGAGCTCCTCGCTCTCACACCAACGGTGGGCAGTGTAAAAGACCTCCCTGACGAAGCCGCTGAGCTCAAATTCGTCAAAATCTTCCGAGAGCTCATGCGCCTCCGGAACATCCTCGAATCCTTCTCCGAATTCGAAGACCGAGACCTCACACTACCTGCTCAACTCTTCGCCGACTACCGCAGCGCCTACCTCGACCTGTACGACAAGGTCAAAACCGAAACCCAAAAGGAAAAGGCCTCCATCCTCAACGACATCGACTTCGAACTCGAACTCATCCACCGCGACGTCATAAACGTCCAATACATCCTCGCCCTACTCGCCCAGCTCTACGACGCTGACGCGCCCGAACAACCAAAGATCAAGAAACTCATCCTCGATTCCGTCGCCAGCGAACTGGAGCTCCGCAGCAAGCGCGAACTGATTCAAAAGTTCATCGAAAGTAACCTCCCCGACCTAGGCTCCGCCGCCGAGATCCCGGACTCCTTCGAGGTGTTCTGGGAACAAGAACGCCACTCCGCATTCGACCAACTGGTAAAGGAGGAGCAACTCGACGCCGACAAGCTCCAGAAAGTAATCGACCGCTTCGTTTACACGGGCGACAAACCATTGCCCGACCCAGACATCGTCGAGCTAATCAATCGCCCCCTAAAACTCGCCGAACGAGGCCCAACAAGAAAGCGAGTCCTAGATAGAGTCGTAGACTTTGTAGAAACCTTCATCCGAGGAATCGCCGCGTAGCCCGGCCAGGGCTCCAGTTACCGAATATATAGCATTTTGAATTGACTGTTCAAATGAACATATATACTGTTCATCGGTGAGCTCTTCGCACGAAAAATCGTTTGGTGGAAAGTGGTCCGACACAAAACTCGCAGCGCTGAGGGAGTATCTTCATGCATACACAACGGCTCTAAAGAACACGCCATTCCAACTAGCGTATATCGATGCCTTTGCCGGCGCTGGCATGCGGGAAATCGATACTTCGGATACCACCCTTTGGTTTGACGAAGAACTTCAAACTGACGACGACTCGTATCGACATGGCTCACCCATCATCGCCTTGGACAATCAACCACCTTTCGAGGCCTTCATATTTATCGAGCGCGACCCAGTATCACTAAGGAAACTTCAGGATCAAATCCAAGAACAAACCGACTCCGGGGAAAAAAGGATTAGCTACTTACAAGGCGACGCGAACGCACATTTAAAAGACCTGGCAGATAAGAATTGGAAAGAGCACCGCGCTGTCGCCTTTCTTGATCCCTTTGCGCTGGAGATATCGTGGCCCACTCTCGAAAAGATTGCGGCCACGCAGGCGATTGACATGTGGCTCTTGTTCCCGGCAATGGCGGTTAACCGCATGTTGCCAAAGTCCGGAAACGTTCCTGCGCCCTGGGCAAATCGACTCACCCAGCTCTTTGGAGAAGAAGGCTGGAGGGAGGTATTCTATCCGAAACAGGGTGAGGATCTTTTTGGCGAAGAGCCGACTGCCAAAGTGCCGAGAGTCTTTGATGCGTTGAGCGAATACGTGACAACACGCCTTCAAACCGTTTTCGCAGCCACAGTAAACAAGCCCCTGGTTCTTCGGAATACCAAAGGCGCACCGCTCTTTCTTCTTTGTTTCGCATGCGGCAATCCGAAAGGCGCCAAAATTGCGACTCGCATTGCAAGCCACATTATTGATACATCGAGCCATGGCCAGTAGCTCGATTGAATGGACAGAGCTGACGTGGAACCCTACCACCGGATGCGATAAAATCTCCGCAGGATGCAAGTTCTGCTACGCAGAGGTGATGTCCCGCCGACTAAAAGCCATGGGCGTGGCAAAGTACAAAGATGGATTCAAGATAAGGCACCACGAATCCGCGTTATTAATTCCATATGAGTGGAAAAAACCTGCCATGGTTTTCGTAAATTCGATGAGCGACCTATTCCATGAAGAGGTTCCACTGGAGTTCATCCGGAAGACGTTCAAAGTCATGAATGAATGCCCTCACCTCGTCTTCCAGGTTCTAACTAAACGTGCAGATCGTTTGGCTGAGATTTGGAGCCACGTCAATTGGACCCAGAATATATGGATGGGGGTGAGTGTAGAAGATGGCACCGCAAAACACCGCATCGACAATCTAAGAAAAGTGCCCGCCTCAGTAAGATTCCTTTCATGCGAGCCCCTCATTGGTCCGTTAGATCGACTCAATCTGCGAGGGATAGACTGGGTAATTGTGGGGGGTGAGAGCGGACCGCGCCCCCGAACTATGGATCCTCAGTGGGCACTCACAATCCGAGATCACTGCAAGAAGCGCGACGTCGCATTCTTCTTTAAACAATGGGGAGGCCGGAACAAAAAGGCTGCCGGGCGCGAACTCGATGGCCGATATCACGATGATCTACCTCATCCCAAGAAGCGGCGGCTACCAGCAACAGCATAACTTAGTTTTCAGGTCGAGGCCGGGACGAGGGTCCGGTGTACTACGTTCGCCAGTTCCAAGTACTCGCTCTGTTTGAAACCCAGGCTCTCGTCCTCATCGTGAACCAGATTGAGAGCCACGTTTCGACCACCTGCGCGACTGCTGGAAAATGCGAGACCGTGAACCGGATAGTTGAAGCCATCAGGGTCGTCGAACTCCGCGGGCGGATAGCGCCCCTTGGTGAGAAACTCACTTACAATCTGGGTAGGCGCGTATGGTAAATCGACGAGGGAATTTCGTTCGACAGGCGCAGACAACTCCCTTGCGAAGTCGTGAAGGAATCCTAGTGCGTGATAATTCGATCTCTCTTCAAGACTCCAGTAGCTTGGAATTACCGGCACCTGATCAAAATCAATGATTCGGACCGCCCGCTTAAGACGAAACGTACCGATTGATGCCTTCGCTTCGACCGTACCATCCCAGGTCTCCGCAAGGGCAGTCTCTGCATTGCTCGCCCCGTATAACATAGTGATCCCAGCGGGACTCATCCGATTTGCTTTCGCGTACTCATGTGGCGGTGCGCCCAACTCACTAGGAGCGTTGTATGTATCCGTAGCGTGAATGCGCACCCTTAAAATCATTTCGCCCGCAGGGATTGTCGTTATCAGTTCGTGCGAGTCGACAAACTCACCAAGCGTTTCCAGCATTTCGCGAGGGTCGATATAGTCGGGATGCCCAACGTCTTCGTCACCATCCTCCCAGGCGAAGGAATAACGTAGCCGGTGCCTCACCGTATGGCAGAATCTCTCCCATCCGTACCGCAACCTCTCCATCGGCTTAAGAATAGACCAATCCCGATCACACCAATTGGTGAGACCGCTAGCCTGAGATAAAGCATCGAGGTACTGATCACTTACATCTTTCCAACAGTTGTCTTGAATAATCTCTGAGGCCGGCTCGGACGAAACTTGATAACCTCCTTCGCGGGATTCGTACGGAGCGTCAGCCTGCGCAATGTCCACATAGTCGAGCAGCAGACACTCCATGATCCTTTGTTGAATTTCTACGGCATTAGAAACCCGAACGTTCGATGCCCCACAGAAGTCACAATCTCCGTCGATGGCAATTGAAGCGTGAAATTGTCTCAGCTCCGCGTCCAAGATGCATTGTTCGCAGACCAGACCATCGAGATCGCGATAGCCTTGATCTTCCTGACGCATCAAATCCTCTTTAGCGCGACCCATCCTAGTGTCTCCAAACTCCTAGGAGAGCTAAAATAAAATCGTCCAGCTCGGCGAGACTCTTTTCCCAGCCCACCTCAAAGGGGTCAGTCATCAAAGTCAAAGGGGTCAGTCAAAGGGGTCAGGGTCAGTCAAAGGGGTCAGTCAAAGGGGTCAGTCAAAGGGGTCATCAAAGGGGTCATCAAAGGGGTCATCAAAGGGGTCAGTCAAAGGGGTCAGGACGTTGATTTTAGAATTTTTGGCTGGCAACCCCCTTCACTCCCCCGCAGAATCCCGATTATGGCCCGCCAACCACGCATCGAATTCCCCGGCGCCGTCTACCACGTCATGGCCCGCGGCAACGCCGGAAAACGCGTCTTCCTCAACCAGCGCGATTACACCAACTTCCTCGAAACCCTCGGCGAAGCCTGCGACAAAACCGGATGGCGCATCCACGCCTACGTCCTCATGGACAATCACTATCACCTCCTTCTCGAAACCCCGGAAGCCAACCTCGTCCACGGCATGAAGTGGCTCCAGCAAACCTTCACGCAGCGGTGGAACGTCCGGCACAAGAAACGCGGCCATCTCTTGCAAGGCCGATACAAAGCCATCCCCGTCGACGTCGACAATCCCGGCTACTTCGGAACCGTCGCCGCCTACATTCATCTCAACCCCGCCCGCGCCGGTCTCATCGACTTCGAGAACGATCAACTCCTCGAAGAGTTCCCCTGGAGCAGCCTTCCCTACCTCACTCGACCCAAACGCGATCAGCCCCAATGGTATGTCGCCGACCGCTTTCTCGGCGAACACGGAGTCACCGATCACGTACGAGGTCGTGCCGCTTACCTCAGAGACATCAACGCCCGAGCCCGCGAAGAAGCCGAAGAAAAAGCTCAAAACAGAACCCGCTCAAACGGTTCCGACCCCTGGAAACCACTCCGCCGCGGGTGGTTCGTCGGCAGCGAACCTTTTCGCGAATACCTCCTCCAACACGTGAACAAAACGATCACCAAACACGGCCGCCGTCGCTATCACGGAGGTGCCCGTCGTGACCACGATCTCGCCGAAGCCAAGCGACTCCTCAAGGCCGGCCTCAAAAAGCTGGGCCTATCCCAAAAAGAACTGCGAGCCATGCGGAAGTTCGCACCCGAGAAACAGCTCCTCGCATTCCTCCTACGCACGCGCACTCCCGTCTCCAATGACTGGCTCTCCAAAGAGCTCGCCATGGGCCACACCACCAATGTCTCCAACGGCGTCCGCGCCATTCGCGAAGCCACCGACCGCACGATCCTCAAGCGACGAAACGCGCTCCAACGAATCTAAGTCCACCCCGCTGATAAGCCGACACTCGATGCGTCGGGTCAAAGTCATTAAAGCGGCTAGGGACGTTGATCTTAGTTTTAGGCAGGCGCTCCCTCTGAGCCCAACAACTCCGCCTCAAGACACGTCCTCAAACCTTACCCAGGAACCCATCAGTCTTAAGGTTTCCATCTCGGATATTCTTTGGTGAGCCCGGTAGTTTATCCTCTGACTCCTATTGAGACGGGTCCCTATTGGTTTTCATGCGAGGCAGACTTGGCGCGTGTGGAAACGGGACCTTGGCGTTTCGATGAACGCCCCAAGCCAATCCCTATTTCTATGACCGCTCTATCTGGCGCGTTCCCATTCGAGATGTCCGATCCGTAGTTTTCCATGGAAGAGTGCTGGCTTAGCGGTCTTAAGCGTTAAGATGTCGCCTTCAAGATGAAAGGACCGGACTTGCTTCACCCCGATCCACAACGGGTAAGTACAGCTTTCGATTGCATGAGTAACCGTGCCGGCATCCTGATCAACAGAATAGGTGCCACAATAGGCAAGGTAGGTATCCATGGCGCGTTTCGCATCGTCCGGTACGACATTAAGCACGTCATCACTTGCGAATGGCAGTTTTGTGCGGTCGTCACGATCAGAGCGGGCCATTTGAACGGACATGTGGCCACTGGAACCGTAGATGAGAAGGCCAAATGGATTCTCTCCCATTGGAAAATCGGTTGAGCCGTCCAAGTTGTCGGATCTGAAGAAGCGTAAGCTCCAAGTTGAGTTACTAAGGAAATTTGACACGACAGATGGCTGATTCGGTTTACGCGTCCCCATCTTACCGCGACCATACGGAGCCATTGATAAATTCTTCGAGGACGCCCCAAGCTTATGCCGAGGGGAGCGGCACGGTCAATCGCAGGCCCTCAAAGGGGTCAGTCAAAGGGGTCAGTCAAAGGGGTCAGGACATTGATTTTAGAATCTTTGGCTGGCAGCCCCCTCCAGTCCCAAGCAAGGTCCCGATCTCAAGGGCCCTCCCTCACCTAAAGCGCGACAACTACCAAAACTGCCACAAGTTGAAAATCCATCCCGCCCTCCTCCGGTCCTCCAAATTCCTACACGGTGAAAAGAACATTTGGCTCTGAGGTGAACCAACCCAGCATGCGTTGCGACGAAGATACCTTAGTCCTCTGAGCTCCCCTCTTGATTGCGGCCCCTACGGGAGAACGGGATGGCAATCACTCTACACTTGCAAGGCACCACCACTCTCGCCTTGATTCCCTCCTCCCTCGTTTTGCTGCCGCTTGATCTCCTGCTGAAGCAAGTAATCCAAGTTCAGCGCGTTCCATTCACCCCCGATCAAATTGATCTCTCCGGGTTCAGCGACCGTCTGAACCTCTTCTTCTTCACCGAGGCGTGCCGCCCCTGCTGGCACCAGGAAACCCGTAATCAGTGCAACCTGATGCCGGTCACCGTCTGGGTTCCAGTTGAGCTCTTGGCCTTCACAGAACACGTCGATCTTCTCGCCCCCTAAAGTGATGAGCGTGATGATCGCGGTTGCGAGCTCGACCCACGCCGCGATTGAACTTGGATCGAATCCGGGCCCACCGCCCGGAGGAGGGGGGCAAATCGCGGTGTGGAAATGCCGAAAATGAACCGTGAGCTCATCCGCACTCAGCTGGGTGTCCATCAGCGAATCGTACAGCAGATCAAAATATCGCAACTGGTCTTCGATAATCTCAGCTTTCCGCTCTTCCGACCCAACGTGAAAAGAAAGTACTGACCGGATATAGTCGAGATAAGACTCTCGACTCCCAAAGATTTCTCTCAAATAACCCTGGCTCTTTAAGGCTTGCTTCAAAGTCTCCTGAGTTTGCTTGGTGCCCTCGGGCAGCTGCTCAATCAACCTGACCGCCAATTTCTCAAATTGGGAGCCAATACGTTTCAGAATCCAGCAGATGATCTTCCGTGCCTCTTGCACGAGCTCCGCTTGATGCTTCGCATCATTACATCCCTTGATCTCCCAGAGAACCGCATCGAGATCGAGTAGCTTCTTCTTTAGCTGGGTAATGATTTCGTCATCGCTCATGGAAGTTTCCTAACATACTTGAAGAGCTACATTCGAGAAAATCCCCGGCCACAAAGACCGGTCCTAAACAAGACACGTCCATATTCACCCTCGCAGGGATTACTTCGGCGACGAAGTCGTGATGTCAGGGAAAGGCTGGGTTCGACGGATGCTGATATACTTCTTCACGTCGTTCTGCAGGAGGGTTAATGCAACCACGCGGGCTTGCATGCCAGGCGTCAGCTCGATGTCTTTCGTCCAAACCTTTTTCTTCCCGTAAACCCATTGCCCGCTACCACTGATCATGTTTCCGTCCAGCTTGTCGGCCGACTCGTAAAGATACACGACCCCCATGAAACTCGGATCATTTGTGTCCCATTCGAACTGGGGGTTTCCATTCTTCAACCGCAACTTGATCTCATAGAAACGGGTATCCACTTGCAAAGCCGGCATCCCCTCTTTATCGAGACCGTCGGAAGCGCTGCCTGCCCCCTTTCCTTTTGTCGGCGCGTTCGCTGGCTTCTTGGTCGATTCGGCCGGCGCCGAAGGTCTGCTCTTAGTCACCTCAGGCTTCGCTTTTTCCTTCGTTGTTTCTTTAGCTTCAGCAGACGGCTTTGCCTTGGCCTTGTCACCAGCAAAAGCGGACGGGCTGAACGACATCAAGCCGACGGCGAAAATTGCGACATGGGTCAATGAAACAATGTTAGTGCGTGTTTTCATGGGTTTGTTGGTTTCCTTGTTTCGTGTTTGATCGTCAGGAGAGAACCACAGGGATAGTGAGACGCATGTTTAAATGCGCCGGCTCCTCCATTGTTCACCTCCTTGCTACCAAACGCCTAACGGATTAGCAAAGCAAAAGTCCCTCTGAAGCAATCATCTAATCAAAGGGGTCAGTCAAGGGGATGAGGACGTTGATTTTAGAATTTTTGGCTGGCAAGCCCTCCTCCGGCAACGGCGAAACCCTCTTCGTCGAACCTATGGATACAACTCCACTAGAATTTCGTGGCGTCGAGGCATGGCTCCATTCACAATCCTCATCATCAGGGAAATGAAAAATCTGATCGCCTGTTCAGCTCTTGTGCTGACGCTAGTCGCCGCAATGGCTTCTCCTCTGAAGGCAGAGGATTCCGAAGTCAGTTTCGTTTTCGCGCTCTACTTCGCTCCCAAGCCATCGAGCGATCCAGAAAAGCTACTAGAAGAACAACTATCGGGGCCTTATCGGAACCTTGGTGAAATCGCTACTATCGATTACACTTGGTTAGCCCTGGACCGTTACCCTCCCCCAGATGAATCGAGTTTTCGTTATATCTGTATCGGCTTGTCACCCGAGCTCGCGGCTCCTCTAGGAGCAGCCGAAAAGGTGTTTCTCGTTAGCTTTAAGACATCGCTTGAGAAACTAATTGAAACAAATCGGCTCGCCAATGCTCTCTTAGCGGACCTCGCGGAAAATACCTCCGGCTACCCGTGGGACGAGGAGTGCCGTCTTCTGTACTCACCCAACGCTTGGCGGGAACAACGTATCGATACTTGGGAGGGGGGATTGCCTGACATGAGCAAGCAAATAACCATGCACGCTTACCGCGATCCAGAGCTTGTAAGAATCATTACATTGGGGATGCGCAAATTCGGTCTTCCAGACTTGGTAATGGAAGAAGTCTATAGCGGCACTTCTCGATCGGGAGGAAACACGATCAATATCCTCGCCCAAGCTTTTGTCGAAGGCCAATCGCCCGACAACAATCGACTCTTGCTCGAATTGTCATCACTGAAGCACTCTGGAGCAAAGAAAAGTGCCCTCGAGAATCCGCTCGAAGGGGCCGAAGGAAGAGTCCTAGTTTCCTTTCTGAGGGTCCCCCTCGATGAGGGCGATCCTGAGAACCTTCTCTTAAGAATCGACTTCCCAGGAATGGATGGCGAAACCGCGACCGAGCGGCAAAGCCAGGCATTTACGAAGCTATTCGGCGCATCGGACGAAATTTCAGGCGTCGACTCAAGCGACCAAGAAGTTCAAGCAGCCAGTCGGCGGGCTCGTACGGCACTGCTCGCACTCAAGGACCATTTCCGAGGTGGCCTCGATCCAAACGAACGCATCGTTGTTAAGTACGGTTTCCCTGTTAGCGATTCTCGCGAATACATGTGGGTTGAGATACTGCAATGGAACGACGCCATTCTGACGGGCGTCCTCCTCAATGATTCGCACTTCGACGATGAGCTCAAGGCAGGGAAGCGGGTCACCGTTCCAGTCGAAGAAGTCTTTGACTACATTCACTACAAACCGGACGGCTCCAGCGTGGGCAACGAAACCGGAGAGATCATTAAAAGAAAGTATCAGGAGGAAGAGTAGATTTTTGGGGAACGAAGGGTCGTCAAAGGGGTCAGGACGTGGACGCAAGAATTCTTGGCTGGCACCCCCCACGCACACAGCCCTCCAACCCGGACATTCCCTGAGCCCCACCACCACTGTCTCCAACGGCGTCCGTGCCATCCGCGAAGCCACCGACCGCACAGTCCTCAAACAACGCAACGCGCTCCAACGAATCTAAAGTCTATCCACCCGAAAAGCCGGCATCAGGAACGGACCGCTTCGACTAAATCATCTTCGTGACCCCGGGGACGGCGGGAGGATCGACCGGGAGATCACCGAATTCATAACTGGGCGGCGAGAGGTCGAGCTCGGACCGCTGCAGAGCCCACTCCCACTTCAGAGATCGTCCCGTGTAAGCGGCCATCCGGCCGGCGATCGCGCTCAGCGTGCTGCGAGCCACTTGCTCCGCCTCGTTGATCCCGCTGCCACTGCGAACACTCTCGAGAAGCACGGCGTGCTCCTGGACGTAAGGATCGACGTTCGGTCCGTCATACTCATAGGGATTCTCGCCGGTGATCTCGCCCTTGCTGTTGTTCAGGTACACTTGGCCCTTGGTGCCGACGAGACGCTCGGAGATATTGTTGGAAGCGCCGGTTTGCTGGCGACACATGCTGCCGACACGAACGTCGTTTTCGAATTCGAACTCGGTGGCAAAATGGTCATAACCGTTGCCATACTGCGGCTGGACGCGCTCCTGGCGGCCGCCGCAGCCCATGACCATGACCGGATTCGTCCCGAGCGCCCAATGCATGATGTCGATGTTGTGCACGTGCTGCTCACAAATGTGATCACCGGATAGCCAGACGTGGAAGAGCCAATTGCGACACTGGTATTCCATGTCGCTCCACTCGCCGGCCTGATAGCGGTCCCAGTACTTCTTGGCATCCTCAACCCAGAGCGGCCCCATGTTCCAATAGCATTGCGCGGACACGATGTCTCCAATAGCGCCGTCCTGCACGCGCTTGATGATGTCTTGGTAGTGATTCTGGTGGCGGCGCTGGGTGCCGGCCACGACAGAAAGGCCCTTCTTTTTTGATTCTTCAGCGGCGGCCATGACACGCCGGATGCCGACGGGATCAACCGCGACCGGTTTTTCCATGAAGACGTGTTTGCCGGCGGCGACGCAGGCTTCGAAATGCTGCGGACGAAAATGCGGGGGCGTGGCGAGAAGAACCACGTCGACGCCGGAGTCGATGACGTTCTGGAAACAGTCGAAGCCGCTGAAGCGGCGTTCCTTCGGCACATCCATCTTGTTGGTCAGCGATGGAAAGGCGGAGCGATCGTATCGTTTCTCCGCGCCGGCGCTGAGCATGGCATGACTGCTCTCAATCTGTTCGGGAAACAAATCGCCCATGGCCCAGAGTTTCACCGGGTATTCCGTGGCCGTGAGCGCCTGGCTCGCGGCGCCGCTGCCGCGCCCACCGCAACCGACGAGGCCGATCTTTAATTCGTCGCCACCGGCGGCATAGACGCCTTGACCAAGTCCCGAAGCCAGGGCCGCCACGGAAGCAGCAGACATGGAGGATTTCTGGATGAAGTTTCGGCGGGTGATGAGGGTGGGATTCGTGGGTTCCATGGCTCTGGGGTGGGTTTGGTTGATTGGCTTCGGGGTGGTTAGTTGAGGGGCGTACGCAACTGCCTTCGCCCACGCCGCGAACAAGATACCAAGCTTACCAGAGGAACCAAGGGTGGCAAGCAAGGGCAAAGTCCCTGGCATCACAGCAGTCATGGGGCCTACCCATCAAATGGAAACCCACTATTAAGAGATTCAAAGGGCTCAGGACCTTGCTGATAGAATCTCTGGGCTCGCAACTTCAAGACGCCCCCCTCCCCACTTCACCCAAGGGCCTCACGCGCCTCCTCACCTGAGGATTCCAACCACAAGCAACAGAATCGCGACCACCACACAGACAATCGTCCGGAATACATTCAGCCGGTTCCACGACGGCTCAAAAGCCCGCCGCGCTTCAGCGAGCTCGGGCTCGCTCATGGCCTTGAGGTCTAGTGCTTGCAGCTGGTTGTTAAGGGGAACATTGCCTCGAATCGTCGGTGCCTGAACGCCGAAAAGATACAGCACGGCCGCGGCGATGAGCAGAGCCTGCGCCCACCCTTCGAGTTGACTGAAGCCCATCGCCGTTGCCGCGATTAGACCGATGATAGACCCTAACCATACCACCACAAAGACGGGATGGCTGTTCTGGATGATACGGTCAATCTCCTGGAAACCCAGGAGAAACCCGCGATCATCCAGCTGTCCGAGACCCGGCATGACGAGGAGGGCAAAGGTGAAAAGAAGGCCGGTGACAAGAAGTGTCGTGAGCGTGGCAAAGAGGAAAAGTCCGTTGAAAATGAGCGGTGTTGTCATGGTAAGAATGGCTGATGATGTTAGTGATGGAAGATGGGAATCAGGAGGGCGACCGGGCTCGGCCGCCCTCCTGCTTGGCTTTAGGCAAAGGCTCCGGAAAGATAAGCTTTCTGAAGGAAGCTGCGAAAATCGCGAGGGGGACGCCCCAGCGCTCGCTGCACCCCGTCTTCCAAGCTGGCGTTCCGCCCGTCGAGAACTTCATTGAAGAGATAGTCGACGAGTTGAACCATGCCCTCCGGCAGTTGCGCCGCCTCGAGCCCTTCAACGAAGGCTTCCCGCGATACGTCGACCACCGATAGCTCACGGCCGGTGACCTCCTGAAAGATTGCCGCGATGTCCCGGAAGGTGAGCAGTTCAGGGCCGGTTAACTGGTAAATCTGGCCCTCGTGACCATCCTGCGTGAGCGCGGCGGTGGCGACATCGGCGATGTCATCGGCGTCGACATACCCTTCCCCCACGTGGGCGTTGGGCACGGCAAGAGTCCCGCTCATCAAGAGGTCGCGAAAGAAGGATTCGGAAAAGTTCTGGCTAAACCAGCCGCAGCGAACAACGGTCGCCGGAATGCCGGAGTTGAGCACCAGCCGCTCGCAGTGTTGCGCTTCTTCTTCGCCGCGGCCCGAAAGCAGAACGATCCGCTGGACGCCCTGGGCCTTTGCGACCTCCAACAGCGCGCGGATATGATCGGATGCCCCCGGAACCGAAAGGTCGGGATGATACGTGACGTAAAGTGACTGGACGCCCGCAAGCACGTCGCTCCAGTTGGAATCATCGTTCCAATCGAAGCTCGGACTGCTGGAGCGGGAGGCACTCTGGACCTGGTGCCCGAGGGCCTTGAGACGCTCGAGCACACGGCGACCGGTTTTCCCGCTGCCCCCGATCACGAGGAACGGGGCGCTGGCGGATTCTACATTCGGGGTGAATTGGGTTGTGGTGTTCGTTTTCATTGCCCTCAACCTGCAGGATCCCACTTCGATTCGCTATGGCAGCAGCTCCAAGAGAATTGACCATTCGTCCAAAATGGACGTCCTTGACGAGATGTCGGCCCATCTTACGGCGAACTCTACCGAGGAAGCGTTTCGATCAGTCGATCCCCTCGGGGAGGCACTGCACGCGCTGCGATTGAGTGGGACGTTTTTTTGCCGCTCGGAACTGAGTGCCCCCTGGGGGATCGAGCTCCCCCCCATGCCGGACAGCCTCATGTTCCATATCGTGACCGAGGGAACGGCCTGGATCACCCTCAGGAGTGGCGATCCATTTCAACTGGAGACCGGTGACTTCGCGCTCCTGCCACAAGGTCGCGGACACGCGATTGCCGATGCCCCGGACACGCGTGCGATCAACCTCTTCGACTACGATCGCCCCCTCCTGAGTCCCCGGTATGAGCTGCTCGAAATCAATGGTGGCGGTGCCCCGGCCGGTCTGATCTGCGGCGTCGCGTCAGTTAAGGATCCGGCCGCCCGACGAATGGTGGGCCTCCTTCCCAAAATGATCCCGATGCAGGCGGCAACACCCGGCAACGAGTGGCTTCGCGGATCGGTCAAAATCATGATGCAGGAAGCTCAAAGCCTCGGTCCAGGCGGTGATGCCGTTATTACCAGATTCTCAGACATTCTCGTGGTGCAAGCGATTCGTCACTGGCTGCAAACGGACCCCAACGCACAGACCGGCTGGCTCGGCGCACTCCAGGACCCTCAGGTCGGTCGCGCCTTGGCCCTCATCCATCGTGATCCGACGCAACCCTGGACCGTGGAATCGCTCGCCGGAGCCGTTGGTGTCTCCCGCTCCGGTCTCGCGGCACGCTTTGCCGACCTCGTGGGCGAGACCCCGATGACCTACTTGCGTCAATGGAGATTCGAAGTGGCTCGCAACTGGCTGCGCGACACCGACCAGACCCTCGCCGAGATCGCCGAGCAACTGGGTTACGAAAGCGAGGCAAGTTTTTCGCGCGCGTTCAAGAAGGCCACCGGACAAACACCCGGAAGCGTGCGACGGGAGGCGGAGGCGAACTAGTTGGGTGGACATCACAGAAAACCCGCGAGGAAGTCACCAAAAGCGGGTGGAATGTTGATTGTGGAATTTTCGCCTCACAACCCGTATCCCAACCGGTCCCTACTAAGACAGCTCAAAGCGTTTCACCAGATCGAGCTTGGAGGCCTTGACCAAATTGAGCGGCAACTCGCGGGTGATGCGCTGGCGCACCTCCGCGTGAAGCGCATCCACCAGTGGCCGAAGCACCGTCTGCGGCGCAGCAAAGTAAATCGTCCCCTCGGCGGAAACGGCGACACTGCAAATCGTCTCCGCCATCGCTTCGAGTTGTTGTTCCTCGGCCTCCCCTTCCTCGTTCAGACGCTCCCCCAGGGAGTTGGTCTTCGACCGACCCGCTTGGTAAGTGAACCGATCGGACACTTTGCTGTGCTGATTCAAAAGATCGATGTCCGCAAGGTCTTCAAAAGTCGGGGCGCTACCCGGTTGGAGTTCGTCCTGTGTGATCCGATAGGCCTTCATCCGTCCAAGGTCGGCAACAATGATGAGAGAATTCATAGACGTCCATCTTGCCAGTGTTTGGCCGGGATGCAAGAGAGGGAACCCAACCAAGGCTCGCCCTGGGAACCAAAGACAGGCATAGTCACCGCACCACCATGAATCCCACCAAGCCCTGGTTCGGGGCAACACGCCTGCTGCTGCTCCTCGCGCTTTTTGTGGGGGCCTGCGCGACAACAAAACAACCGCCGGAACCGCGCGCCGCCGCGACAGCCGCTCGAACACCATCGGCTGAAGCCTCGAAAGGTCGCGTCCTGTTTCTCGGCGATTCCTTCAGCATCGGCGCCTTCGGACGCACCTTCGACCAATCCCTGCGCGATGCCGGATACGAAGTCTACACCTCGATCGCCGGCGGCGGCACCCCCTACTACTGGCTGCGTGAATACCCGCCCGTCTCCATCAACATCTCATACTGGGAACGCACCCCGAACACCGAGCGACGCCTCAGCTCCATTGCCGCCGTCCCAAAAGTCGAAACCCTGATGGCCAAATGGAAGCCGGACATCGTTGTCGTGCAATCCGGCACCAACCTCTACGCGCCCCTCCGTTCCTCGCGCCACTCGAAGGAACACAACATCCAGAGAGTGGAAACGCTCATCGCCAAAATGTGCCGCGCCATTACCGCCGGGGGTGGCGCCCAGTGCTATTGGATCACCCCTCCCGACGCCAGCACGGAAAAGTACCCGCGCCAACTCCAGGAAGAAATGCTCCGCACCATCCGCCGCGGTGTCAGCGGCTACGGCCGAGTCTTCAACAGCTACGCCGTCACCACCTATCCCCAATCCCAACCCAGCTCCGACGGCATTCACCTCGCCCCCAACGAAGCCAGAAACTGGGCCAACCGAGCCGCCAACGATTTCCTAAAAACCTACTAACCCTCACCAAACTTCTGCTTTTCCAAAATCGCCAACCGTTCACTTGCCGAAGGCGGTAGCGCGCCCTCGCCGATCCCGACAAAGGAGGGAGGTATCTATCTCGAAGGAGATAGACTTGCGCATGCCTTTCAATTCAACATTCAAAATTCAACATTCAAAATTCGCGCGTCCGCGCGCGCCGCTTCTTCATGAAAAAATTGTCGCTTGTTTCCGCCCTGTTCCTCGCCGTGACTACCGTCACTGCCATGTCTGAAGACGCCCAACGCTTACTGAAATTCTTCTCCTACTTCGAAGGAACCTGGGAACTCACCGACCAAGATTCCGGCGAAAAAGGAACCATGATCATCACACTGGGTGCCGGCGGCACCAGTCACATCCTCACCCTAAAGCTGGGAGACATGGAACGTACCGAGCTCTGGGGATACAACCCGGCCACCGGAAAGTGGATGGCCGCCGGATTCGGTAATGACGGCGAACGCTTCACCCAGGTAATGGAGAATGTCCCCGGTCACGAACGCCCGCGACCCGGCGATCAATGGCTCGATCGACACGAAGGCACGCTTCCCTCGGGAGAAAAAACCAGCGCTCAACTCGCCTTCACCATCGATTCCGAGGATCAATACACCGTCGTCTCCACCAAAATCCAAATCGGCGACCAATCCCTCCCCGACAACACCCTTATCTGCACCCGGAAAGACTGATTCCCCCGCCACGACCTCTTACTCTTAATCTGACTCTCAATCCCTGCCTCCCGGTCTTCCGCCTTCTGCCTCTTGCCTCCCCACCTCTCATCTCCCTTTCGCCTCGGCGTATCTGCGAAACTGCGAAACTGTGAAAAGATCACATTTAATTCTTGCGCCCTCTCGTTATCTGTGATTTTTTCACACATATGAGCTCCGAGCCCGATATCCCCCACCTCAACCGCTCCCAACTCCACGTCCTCCAAATTCTCTGGGACGCCAAACAACCCCTCAAACCCGCCGAAATCCAGGAACGCTTCGCCTGGCCCATCGAAAACGCCACCCTGCGCTCAATCCTTCGCGTCCTCCTCGAACGCGGCGATCTCCAACGCGAGAAACTCGGCAAGGCTTACCGCTACAAGCCCGCCCGCGAAAAACAAAGCGCCCTCTCCGATCTCCTCGGCGGCCTCGCAAACGTCTTCTCTTCCGGCTCACGTGCCGGCCTTCTCGCCCAACTTCTCCAAGACGATTCTCTATCACCCGAAGAAGTCCGCGAACTCACCCGCATCGCGAACAAATCAGCCTCCGCCCGCAAATCATCCTGACAAACCCACCCCAACCCATGACAAACGAACTCATCATCACCACTGCCACGATCCTCGGCAAACTCACCGCCGTCCTCCTGCTCGCGATCGTGATCATCCAAGTGCTCCGCCGTACGGAACCCCGCTGGCGCGTCCTCGTCGCGCGCGCTGTGCTCGTCGGTCTCCCCCTCGTCTTGCTCGCCGCCGCGCTGCAACCCAAATTTTCTTTGGCTCTTCTCCCGGCGCCGGCGATCCCTGAAGTCGCCATCGAAACATCGGTCGCCCCCGCCCCCGCCGTCACCACTCCCGCATCCGCGCCCGCCACCACCCTAACCAATGCCCCTGCGGCGCCTGCCCTCCAAATTCCTCCCGCCCTCTGGCTGCTCGCACCGTGGGCGCTCGTCGCCCTCGCGCTCACGACCCGAGAGCTGCTCCGATTTCGACGATTCAATTCCCACCGCCACCTCGACGGCACCACACTTCCCGATGTCACCTTGACTCGCGATTGGCTCGAGGTGTGCACAGAGTTTGGTGTCGATGCGCCGAAGCTCCGCATCACCTCCGAGAAAATCTCTCCCTACCTCGCCTCCGGATACTTCAAGGCCCTCGTGATCCCCGATTCCCTGACCGCCCCTGACAATCGCGATACTCTCCGGCACGTCTTCCGCCACGAAGCGGCACACCTCGCCCATCACGACCCGATCTGGATTCCCCTCGCGCGCTTCGGCACCTGCTTCCTCTGGTTCCACCCCCTCGCCTGGTGGCTCGAATCCCTCCACCTCCGCGCCTGCGAAGAAGCCTGCGACGCCGAAGCCGCCCGCCGCGGTGGCTCCGACGAATACTCGGGCGCCCTCGCCACCCTTGCCCTCGAGCTCGTGCCTCAACAACACCCCGCCACGGCCTTCCTTCGCCTCCCCTCCGTGCGCAATCGCATCCATTCCATCAAACACCACGCCCGCCTCCATCCCCCCACCCTCTGGAAAACTCTCCCCCTCATGGGCGCCCTCACCCTCATCGCGCTCGCCGCCGGAAACCTCGGGATTGCTCAACAGAGCCCTCAACCGAAGCCCGCGACACAAAGCGATTCCCCCGCCGAGATCGAGAACCACCTGCAGCTCATCGTCATCCCCTCGGTCAGCTTCAAAGAAACCCCCTTCGTAGAAGCCATCGCCTACTTACAAGAAACAAGCGCCGAACAAGACGCCGAAGGCAAAGGCGTCCAGGTTTCGATCAGCAAAAAAGCGCGTGAGCAAGCGGACATGCCCATCACGCTGAGACTCACGAACGTCCCGCTCATCGAGGCGCTCCGATACACCACGGAGCTCGCCGGCTTGAAGTTCACGCTCATCGCAGACCAGCTCGTGATCGTGTCGCGTGACGAGAGCGGGGCTTCCAAAGAAGAAACGGCCGCACAGCCGCAGCCACCGGTTGATCCCGCAGTCCAAGCCACCGAAGCGAAACTCAAGAACATCGTGATCCCGTCCATCGAGTTCAAGGAAGTCCCCTTCACCGACGCCGTCGATTTCCTTCGGCAGCAAAGCGTCAAACTCGACGTCGAGACCGACGATCCGAGCAAAAAGGGCATCAACGTGATCATCAGGGGCGGCGAGCTTGCCGACACGCCCATCACACTCAAGCTCACCAATGTGCCGCTCGGAGAGGCGCTCCGCTATCTCACCCAACTCAGCGGCACCAACTACAAAGTCGAACCTTTCGCAGTCGTCATCGGCGGCCATCTCACCCCCACTTCCTCGTCCACGACCGAGGACACACCCGAGTTGGCGCCCGATGCCCTCGCCCAAGACACGAATCTTTACACGCGCACCTTTACCCTGCCACCCGGTTTCCTCGACCTCGCTGAAAACACCAAGGACGCACTCCAAGAAATCGGCATCGCCTTCGCCCCCGGCACCTCCGCCATCTTCAACCCTTCCACCAACCAGCTGGTCGTGCGTAATACCAACAAACAACTGGAATACATCGAAGCCTTGCTCGACGCCGCGTCCGGAACGCCGGGGGCCGGTGCCGATGTCGAAGAGGACGACGCATCCGTGGCGCTCATGACGAAGGCCTACGCGCTCCCCGAGGAGGCGTTCAAAAGCGCGCAATCCCGCTTCGGAAAATCCAAGGCCCAGGAAATTCTCGACCACCTGGGCGTCGGTTTCCCGCCCGGCACCGCCGCCATCTATAACCCGCAGAGAGAAGAAATCATCATTCGCAACACCACCATGCAGCTCAAAAGCGTCGACACCTGGATCCAAGCCCTCCGAGACCTGAACTAGTCCCTACCAATCTTCCCCGTGCCTCCTGCCTCCTGCCTCAAATTCACCATTCACCATTCACCATTCAAAATTCGCGCGCCAGCGCCCCCCCCGCCTCCCAATTCAACATTGCCTGCCTCCGCCGAAGGCATCCGGATGCAACGTCACGTTGCTTCAAAATTCGCGCGCCAGCGCGCTCCCTCTTTCACTTCTCATTGATCCCGACCAAAATCGATGGCATTCTAGGGCTGAAAACAAAAATCCAGAATTCAGGGACCGCCTTCTGAATTCCCCCCCTCCCCCAATTCCCACCCTTGCCTCGCCCGACGTGATGAATCACGCAATTGGTCCCTTCACAGTCGCACTGCTTACTTTGTCGGTGCTTCTCAGCTCCCCCATTCACGCTGAGGAGACGCCCCCACCATTCGTGGCGGAATCGAATCCCGCCGCGCCGATCCCCATCGCTGCACCCGCACCAACACCGGCGGATCACCCGGCCGCGCTCTCCTTGTTCTCCACCCCAATCCTCGCAACCGCCTCCACCGGCGTCACCACCTGGACCGAAGATGCCGAAAGCGGCACGACCAATGTCATTGACGGCACCGACGCATCCTACTCCCTCATCCAGTCCAATGTCTTTTCCCAGGGAGCAAACGCCTTTCACCTCGCCCATCCAAATGCCGCGCCGAATTTGTTCACGCTCGATGTCGACATCGACGTCCAAGCCGATACCAAACTCTTCTTCCAATCACGCCTCCGCACCGCCACTTCCGATCAGACCGCCCGCGTCCAACTCTCGACCGATGGTGGATCGACGTGGCCGGTCAATCTCTACTCTCAACCCGGCTCAGGCTCCGGTGGCGAAGGAGCCTTCGTCCTGCGCGAGATCGATCTCAGTGCTTACGCCGGACAACAAATCCGCCTTCGCTTCAATTACGATTTCGCCGGCGGTAGCTTATTCCCGCAGACATCATCTTCCGTAGGCTGGTTCATCGACGACATCCAAATCGGCCCCAGCTTCCAAAAAGCCCTCTACTCCATTGGTAACCCCAGTGCCACCGCCGTCGCATACCTCGAGATCATCAACCGCGCCCGCGCCGATGCCCTCACCGAAGCCAACCGTCTCGCCGCCGCGACCGACCCCTCGATCACCGGCGCCTACTCCTTCTTCGGCATCACTCCCGCCGACATCGTGACCCAATACCAGTGGTATTACGGAGTCGGCGGCTGCATGGATCAATTCGCGCAACCGCTCGCCTTCCAGTCCCTCCTGAACGAGACCGCGGAGCTGCACTCGCTCGACATGTTGACCAACGTCTTTCAAGGCCACACCAGCTCCGCATCGCCTCCCGCACCCTACCTGCCGGGCGACTCCCTCGGTCAACGCCTCGATCGCGTAGGATACAGCTGGTCGAGCATTGGCGAAAATGTCTTCGCCTTCGCAAGCAGCCCCGAGCAAGGGCACGCAGGATTCGCGGTCGATTGGGGCAATTCAACCAACACGGCCTCCTCCTGCTATAACGCCGCCTTCGTCGGGCAAGGCATGCAAAACCCCGCCGGCCACCGCATCGCGATCCACAATAACAACTACAACGAAGCCGGTATCGGTGTGATCAACGACAGCAATTCCAACGGCCCCGCCAGCGTCGGTCCCCAAATCGTCACCCAGGTCTTCAGCGGGGTCACCGGCGTGTCCTACATCTGCGGCGTGATCTACGACGACGACAATGCCGATAACTTCTACACCGCGAACAGCGACACCGATCACGAAGGCCGCGGCGGCATTCGCGTCGACGTCGATGGCTCGGGCGTCTACACGATGAGCAGCAACTCGGGAGCATACGCCATCCCGGTCACGTCCAATGGTGACTACACAGTCACGTTCTCCGGGCCCGACATCGAAACGTATCAAACCGTCGTCACCGTCGCGAACGGCCTCAACACCAAACTCGGTCGCTGCCGCCGCCATCGACCCCACAAGCGACGGCAGCGCAGCACGTGGCATGAAACGCAAGGCGCCCGCAGACACGAGCGGCCCCGCCGCGACGGCCACGGCGACTTCAACTGCCGCGTCCGAGTGGGTGCACGGCGT